>JACRGX010000033.1 GCA_016212185.1 Nitrospirota bacterium | reverse complement strand
GTATGTGAAATGGAGGCTCAAGTCAGAGCAGCAGAGCAATAGCACATCAGAACAGCAGGTTAAGAAAACTATTCTTGCACAATTACGCTGCCGCACTTCTGCGCTGCTGCTCTACTGTGCTGGTTTACTTTCCGCTGTCCTCGCCATGAAGACCAAGGAAATCTCCTTCACCCTTCCCATAATCATTGCGCTTTATGAATTTTTCTTTTTCAACAAGTCTCCAAACTCCGAACTCCCTGCTCCGAACCCGCAGGCTAAAGCCTGCGGCTACACTTCACGCATCACACATTACGCATCACAGTTTCTCTTTTTACTCCCTTTTCTCCTCACACTCGTAATTATTCCTTTAAATTTCATAGAGCATGAGTGGGAGATATACAAACCAGTAATAGATACCGAAGAAAAGTTAAGACAGTTACAATTAAAAGATTTAGCGTCACTTTCAAAATATGAATACCTTCTTACACAATTCAGAGTGATAGTTACATACATAAGGCTTTTATTTTTACCTGTTAACCAGAATCTTGATTATGATTATCCGGTTTATAGCTCTTTTTTCAACCCTAATGTGTTTTTGTCTTTTCTATTTTTATTGTCTATCTTCGGGCTTGCTGTTTATCTTTTTTATTATTCAAAAAATCCCCCTTCATCCCTGCCTACCGGACAGGCAGTCCCCTTTCACAAAGGGGGAATTAAAGGGGGTCATTCACCGTTTACTGTTCACCGTTCACTGTTCACTGTTCACTATTTACGCCTCACCGCTTTCGGCATTTTCTGGTTCTTCATAACCCTGTCTGTTGAGTCAAGTGTTATTCCTATAGAAGATATTATCTTTGAGCACAGAGTATATTTGCCAAGCATAGGATTAATAATCGCCTTTGTCAGCGCCGTTTTTTATATCGCCTTACTCCTAACTCCTTACTCCTCACGCTTCTCCCTTGCTGCTTGCTACTTGCTACTTGCTTTTTTTGTTGTTGTGTTTTCCATCGCCGCCTACCAAAGAAATTCCATCTGGCAGGATGAGCTGTCACTTTGGAAAGATGTGGTAAAAAAATCTCCCAGTAAGGCAAGAGGATATACCAATCTCGGATATTGGGGGTACTACAAACAAGGACAAGCAAATAAAGCAATTAATGCATACAAAATCGCGTTGAAGATAGATCCCAACCACATAAATGCATACCTTAACCTTGGGGTAGCTTATTTTAGCCGAGGGGAGATAGATAAGGCGATTCAGGCGCTCCAAACATCATTAAGGCTGAAGCCCGATTATTTAGAAGCACATAAAAATCTTATAGGCATTTACTATAAACAGGGAATGTACGATGAGGCTATTGAAGAAATCCGAACAACACAGTTATTAAGTCAGAATGAAAATGCAGAGTCCTATACCAACTTAGGAGCGCTTTATATTAAGAAAAATTTGCCGGATAAGGCGATTGAATACCTTAACCTGGCATTAACAATAAACCAACATTATGCTCCTGCATATAATAATCTCAGTATTGCCTATGAATTAAAAGGACAAAAAGACAAGGCAGATGAATACTTAAAAAAAGCATATTCTCTCGGCTTGGATAAATATCCAAAGCCGTTTAATTAGACAATTTTTTAACAAAAATTAAAATATAAAATTTGACCTGTGATGTGTTGACTTAGCGCTGTTAATATTCTAAAATTTACCATGTCTTCCTCATACGTTCCACTGCACCTCCACACCCAGTACAGCCTCCTTGACGGGGCAATACGGCTGGAGGAACTGATTGCAAAAGCGCTTAAGTACAACCTTAAGGCGCTGGCTATGACGGACCACGGCAATATCTTCGGCGCAATAGAATTTTATAAAAAAGTGCGCAATGCCGGTCTAAAGCCTATCATCGGCTGTGAGGTTTATGTGGCGCCCAAGGGCCGTTTTGAAAAAAAACATGCTGACGATGTTTCAGAGGCATCGTTTCATCTGATACTTCTGTGCAAAGACATTCAGGGATATAAGAATCTTACAAAGCTTATAAGCAATGCCTACCTTGAAGGCTTTTATTACAGGCCCAGAATTGACAAAGAACTGCTTTCAGAGCACAGCCGCGGACTTATCGGGCTTTCTTCATGCCTTAAGGGTGAAGTCCCGTATTATCTGTCCAGAGGAATGCCTGAGCGCGCCAGAGAAGCGGCCCTCGGCTATAAACAAATTTTTGGAGAAGAAAATTTTTTCTTTGAAATACAGGCCAACGAAATTCCTGAACAGGACGCCGTAAATCAGCAGCTCATTGAACTAAGCCGTGAACTTAACATACCTCTTGCCGCAACCAACGACTGCCATTATCTTGAAAAATCAGACGCCAAGGCGCACGACGTCCTCTTGTGCATCCAGACGGGAAAGACTTTAAACGACACTGACAGGATGAGATTCTCCGGTGAAGGCTGTTATTTTAAAAGCCCGGAGGAGATGAAAGAGATATTCAGGCATGTGCCTGAGGCGGTTGAAAATACAAAAAGAATAGCAGACAGGTGCAACCTTGATTTTAAATTCGGCGTATTCCATCTGCCCGAATACAACGTGCCTGAAGGCTACGATTCAAACAGTTATCTGAGAAAACTTGTAGAAGAAGGCGTCAGGAAAAAATTCAGCGAAGGTCTGCCTGAAAACTACATGGAACGGCTTGAGCATGAGCTTAAAATCATAGAGGCAATGGGTTTTTCTTCGTATTTTCTTATTGTGTGGGACTTTATCAGCTACGCAAAAAACAAAGGCATTCCCGTGGGTCCCGGAAGAGGGTCTGCGGCAGGCAGTCTTGTGGCTTACTGCCTTGACATAGTTGAGATTGACCCCCTCAGATACGGACTGCTGTTTGAAAGGTTTTTAAACCCTGAAAGAATCAGCATGCCTGACATAGACGTGGATTTCTGCATGAACAGAAGGGCCGAGGTATTAGAGTATGTTGCAGAGCGGTACGGCAAAGACCATGTGGCGCAGATTATAACCTTCGGAACTATGCAGGCGCGCGCAGTAATAAGAGATGTCGGAAGGGCCATGAACATACCCTATGCCGAGGTTGACAGGGTAGCAAAGCTCGTCCCGGCTATTGCAAAAATCACCCTTGAAGAGGCGGTTAAACGTGAACCGAAACTTGAAGAAATCTATGATAACAGCTCAGAAATAAAGGAATTAATTGATGTAGCAAAACGGCTTGAGGGACTTTCAAGGCACGCCTCAACACATGCCGCAGGCGTTGTGATTTCGCCTGAGCCTCTTACTGAATTTCTGCCCCTGTACAAGGCGCCTAATGAGCCGGCAATAACCACACAGTATGACATGGAGTCCATAGAAACCCTCGGACTTTTGAAATTTGATTTTCTCGGTCTAAAGACCCTGACTGTAATTGACGAAACTGAAAAGATTATCAATAAAACTCATCCTTCATCCCTCAACCTTCAACCTTTCTCAATTAGAAACATCCCCCTTGATGATAAGCCTACTTATGAATTGTTATGCTCCGGCAGGACCACCGGGATATTCCAGCTTGAAAGTTCCGGCATGCGGGATATTTTAAAGAGGATGAGGCCGGGAAAAATGGAAGACCTTATAGCCCTTGTGGCCCTTTACCGTCCGGGACCCATGGACTGGATTGATGAATTTATAAAACGCAGAAGCGGAGAAGGGAAGTTTAACTATGAACTGCCGCAGCTAAAGGAAATCCTTGAAGAGACTTACGGCATAGTCCTTTATCAGGAACAGGTCATGATGATTGCAAATAAGATTGCCAACTTTACCATGGGACAGGCAGACACCCTGAGAAAGGCAATGGGGAAAAAACTAGCCGCAGAAATGGAAAAACAAAAAGAGATATTTGTCGATGGAGCTGTTGCAAATAAAATCTCTGAGAAAAAGGCAATAAAACTATTCGAGTACATGGAGCCGTTTGCAAAATACGGTTTCAATAAATCCCACTCTGCAGCATACGGCCTGATTGCCTATCAGACCGCATATCTAAAGGCAAATTATCCGGTTGAATTCATGGCGGCAACTTTGAGCTCCGACATGGACAATACCGCAAAGATAGTCTCATATATTTCCGAATGTAAAGAAATGGGGATAAAGGTCCTACCGCCTGATATTAATGAAGGCGGCAGGGAGTTCATGATAACAGGTCATTCAATCCGTTTCGGACTGGAGGCGGTAAAAGGGGTAGGAGGTTCAGCAATTGAGGCAATCATAGAGGCGCGCAGCGAAAAATCATTTACATCATTCATTGATTTCTGCTCGCGTTGTGATTCAAAACGTGTGAATAAAAAAGTCATAGAAAGCCTGATAAAGGCAGGCGCCATGGATTCAATGGGCAAAAGGGCGCAAATGATGTCTGCGGTTAATTCGGTAATGGATATTGCAGTCAGAGACCAGCGGGGCAGGGCTTCAGGACAGGCCAGCATGTTTGAACTGCATCCAACATCTCCCGCTGAACTGCCTGATGTGGAAGAATGGCAGGAGCCGGAACTCCTCGCAATGGAAAAAGAGGCGCTCGGATTTTACATAACAGGACATCCTCTGAACAGATATGAGGAGAAACTTAGGGAATTTTCAGTAACACCAACCCATGAACTTCAGGAACTGCAGGACAAGGAAGACGTAACTGTCGGCGGCATATTAAGAAGCGTTAAACTTATTCAGACAAAGAGAACAAAGGATTTAATGGCTTATTTTATAATAGAGGATTTATACGGCACTGCTGAACTGATTGTATTCCCGGACCTTTACAGGGATTGCACAGGCATAATATCGGAAGATACACCGGTGCTGATAAACGGCTACTTAGACAAATCGGATAAAGGGCTCAAAGTGATTGCAAAAAAAATTGTACCTATTGACAGGAGTGAGGAACTAAAGGAATACAAGGCGCAAGTCCATGAGAAGCATTCGGTCAACGAGCAGTGGGTAAACGGTCAACGACCCATAGGCAGTCAGTCTGCATCATACCGGAGAGCGGCGAAAGATTACGGACAGCCGGCGCCAGTTATCCGGCAGAAAACACTGACGCTGACACTATATGCCAATACCGGAGCTGATAACCTTACAAGGCTCAAAGATGTGTTTTCAAAATACAGCGGAGATTGTCAGGTATACTTTAAAATAATTGCACCAAGGCAATGGGAAACCCTGATAATGACAGGGCTGAGCGTAGCGCCCTCGCAGGGCGCAATCTCCGAGATTGAAAATTTATTGGGAGAAGGAACGGCGGTGTTAAGCTGATGCATTACTATCTTGATTTTGAAAAATCCGTAGCCGAGCTTGAAGGAAAGATTGAAGAGCTGAAACGCATTGCAGACGGCAGGGACATGAACATTGCCTCTGAAATAAAAAAACTTGAAAAAAAGGCTAAAGACCTGAGGGCTGACATATTCTCAAAATTAACGCCGTGGCAGAAAACCCTGATTGCGCGCCATCCCGAGAGACCCCAGACCCTTGACTACATCGCCCTTTTAATGGAGGACTTTACCGAGCTTCACGGTGACAGGCGGTTTTCAGATGACCCTGCCATAATGGCGGGGTTTGCAAAATTTGACGGTATGTCATTAGCCGTCATCGGCCACCAAAAAGGCAGGGGCACCAAAGAGCGCATACTCCGGAATTTCGGACAACCCAACCCTGAAGGCTACAGAAAAGCCCTGAGGATAATGGGGCTTGCGGAAAGGTTTAATAAGCCTGTGCTTACATTTGTTGATACAGCCGGGGCTTATCCGGGCATCGGCGCGGAAGAGCGCGGACAGGCAGAGGCCATTGCAAGAAACCTGCTTGAAATGTCCGCCTTAAAGACGCCTGTTGTGGCTGTTGTAATCGGCGAAGGAGGCAGCGGCGGTGCGCTTGCGCTTGCCGTTGCCGACAGAGTGCTTATGCTGGAGCATTCCATCTACTCTGTTATTTCACCTGAAGGGTGCGCGGCAATACTCTGGAAAAAGAACGGCAATGAACTGACTCAGGAAGGATTTGAAAAAGCGTCTGACGCCCTGAAATTTACGGCGCAGGATTTGTTTGAATTCGGCGTGATAGACGAGATAATCCCTGAGCCTGTGGGCGGAGCGCACAGGGATATTAAAGAAACCGCCTCAGCCCTCGGAAAAGTCCTAAAAAAGCATTTTTCCGAATTGATTAAAAAACCGGTTGACGAACTCGTTGAGGAGCGCTACGGGAAATTCAGGGCTATGGGAAAAGTGGCGGAGGAAGAGGAATGAATTTAAAAACGTGTTTTCCCTTATGTTCTTTGAGCTTTTAGAATAAAATCTATGTGTTCGTCGCAGTGTTCTATTGCAACTCCATAAAAAAGTGCACACGCTGTAATTACTAAATCAACAACGGGGACTGTTTGCCCTGCTGTTCTGCATTTTTGCGCTAATTGCCTTGCTGTTTGCCATACCTCTTGGGTAGTCTGCAAACAAACAATTTCTTTATCAAGTTCTTTTAGTCTTTGTTTCTCGTACACACCCCTCGCACCATTCCAGAGTTCCACTGTTACAATGTCGCACCACGCCGCCCTTCCCTGTATCATAAAACTCATCACGCGATTGCGCACATCGCTTCTTCCTGCTGAACGAAGGGCTTCTATCCAACTGGACGTATCAATCAGAACTACTTCCGCTTCTGCCACTTTTTGTCTTCCCGCATAGCACTGAGGTCGTCCCGGCTCATAAAGTCTTTGAAGGTGCCGAGCATCTTGGCAAGTTCTGTAAGCTTATGCCTTCTATTGAAATCCTTTATGGCGTATACAACGGCATCACGCTTGGTCTTTGCGCCGGTATATTTGATAGCTTCTTTTAGTTCCTTTTCAGGAATATCAACTGTTGTCTTCATGCTTCTAATTTAGCATATTTTGGATTCTAAAGCAAGGTCAAAAAAACTATTAACCTGCCAAGAAACCGGCAGGCAGGCTTTTTACTGTCTTACTATTTACTGTCTTTCCCCCTTGCTTCTCGTTACTCTCTACTTGCATATCTCAAGCCTATTGCATCAGTCCCGACTCGGGAAGTTATTGTTATAGAAAATTATATTGACAACGTTTAGGTATTAGGTATAATATACCTTATATATGGATGTGGATTTACTTTTCTATAGAAAAAATATTGAACCCGATGGCAATATTATTGAAATGAAAATATGGAAGGTACCACATTCAAAAGACAAACCGCATAGGCTTAAGTATTCTCTTGCATTTATAAGGGAGGGTAAAAGAGTTGTAGGTTATGATAATGCTGAGATGAGAGGAGACCATAAGCATTACAAAGATACCGTGTCTTCTTATTATTTTGAGGATATAGAAACGTTGATAAAAGACTTTTACGGAGATGTTGAAAAAATAAAGAGAGGTTAATTATGAAAGTAAAAAAAATAGACATAGGCATAAAAGGACTAAAGGAAAGCCTGAAAGATTTTGCAGAAACATGGAAAAAGCTGGAGTCAGGCAAAAAGGTCAAGAAAGAAGAAGGGATATATTTTGATTCCATAGACACCATGAGGGCGGTTCTCACAAATAAACGGCTTCAAATTCTCAAGATGATAAGGGAGCTAAAACCTTCTTCAGTTTATGAACTTGCAAAGATTTTGGGGAGAGACCTGAAAAATGTCAATCAGGACTTAAAGCTGCTTTCTGATATAGGGTTAGTTACGCTTGAAAAAACTGAGACCGATAAAAAACGGGTGGTTCCTCATGTTGATTACACAAAAATTTTACTGGAAATCCCGGTATAAAATACCTTGTCTTGTTTTTCAACTTACCTCAATCCGGTATCTGGTGCTTTCCGCCTCCTGATTGCTCAGGATTTGGCTTTATCAGAAAAGTAAATATACGCTTTAATATTTACACAAATTTACAATTACAGTCAAGAAATTTAATAAATCTTATAGGAGCTATAAGAATTTTTTATAGATGATTGATGCAAGGATTCAAAGGGTTTTACTTATTGAGGAGAACTTTATTTGGCAGGGAAGGAATCTTTATCCCTTCTCTGCCTTTTTATTTTCCTTTTTCGGAGTTCTTGCTTTTACTTCCGGGCTTTTATTTTCTTCCTTTTTAGCCTTGTCTTCTTTTTTGCCCTTTTTCTCTTTTTTCTCAACCATGGAATCGTAATCCACAAACTCAAGCACCGCCATGTCTGAATTATCACCAGGCCTGACCCTGCTTTTTATAACTCTGAGGTAGCCGCTCTGCCGGCCGGAAAGTTTAGGGCCAATTTCATTGAAAAGTTTTGTGATTATAGTTATGTTGGGAATTCTGGAAAGCGCAAGCCTTCTTGAATGCAGGTCGCCCTTTTTACCGAGCGTAATTATTTTCTCGGCAAACCTTTTAGCTTCTTTAGCCTTTGCCGTTGTAGTTTCTATTTTAAGGTGCTCCAGCAGGGAAGTGACAAGCCCTCTTAAAAGCGCCTTCCGCTGGTTTGCATTCCTGCCGAATCCCCTGCCCGATACTTTATGACGCAATATTATCCTCCTCCCTGCCGCTTCTGCAATGCCTTCTGCATAGCATCCGTGTCTACCCGCATATTAAAATTAAGCCCCATCGCCACAATTACTTCCTTTATCTCGTTCAAGGATTTCCTTCCGAAATTTTTGGTCCTGAGCATCTCCTGCTCCGACTTCTGTACAAGGTCGGCAATCGTGTGGATATTTACATTTTTCAGACAGTTGGCAGAACGCACCGAAAGCTCAAGCTCATCAACGCTCCTCAGGAGGTTTTCATTGAAAACAGGCGGAGCATCCGAGCCTGCGCCCATGGCATCTGATTCAGCAAGCATTTCCTCTGATTCTTCTTCTATTGAAAATAGTGAAATGTAATCGCTGAGTATGTTTGATGCTTGGGTAATCGCCCTTTGCGGGGTAATACTGCCGTCAGTCCATATCTCCATAATAAGCCTGTCATAGTCTGTCGCACGGCCGACCCTCGCCCCCTCAACCCAGAAGTTAACCTTTCTTATCGGAGTAAAAATTGAGTCCACTACAATAACATCCGCAGACTGATCTTCCTCTTTATTCTTTTCAGAGGAGCAGAAGCCTTTTCCCCTTTTCACTGTCAGTTCCATTCTGAAGTCTACATCCTTATCAAGAGTAGCTATGTGCAATTGAGGCGTAAGCACCTCAAGATGCGGTCCGGTAATTATATCCTTGCCTTTTACGTCCATCGGCCCTTTTACCTTTATTGAGACAACCTGAGGGACGTCGGTATACATTTTAAACCTGAGCTGTTTTACATTCAGCACTATATCAACAATGTCTTCCTTGACTCCGCGTACGGTGGAAAATTCATGAAGCACATTGCCGATTTTAACGGAGGTAACAGCGGCGCCCTCTATGGAAGACAGCAAAACCCTTCTCAAAGCATTACCGATGGTGGTTCCAAATCCTCTTTCAAACGCCTCGGCGTAAAGCCTTCCATATGTGCCTGTAAGCGTCTCCGGGTCAAAATTAATCTTCTCAGGCAGTTGAAAGCCTTTTTTTCTTAAATCCATAAAATCCCCCTACTGTCTTTATATTTTATCTTGAATAAAGCTCAACTATTAATTGCTCGTGCACAGACAATCCGATTTCTTCTCTTGCCGGCATATGAAGGATCTTGCCTTTTAAATTCTGCATATCCGTCTCAAGCCATGAAGGAAGCCTTCTATGCTCTGCCTGACTTGCGTTTTCCTGTATAACCACTGCGTTCTTGCTTGCATCCACAGGCTCAATAATATCGCCCGGCTTTACCAGATACGACGGGATGCTTACGCCTTTGCCGTTTACGGTAAAATGCCCGTGAGTAACGAGCTGGCGCGCCTGCCTCCTGTTTGATGCAAAACCCATACGGTAAACAACATTGTCAAGCCTGCGTTCCAGCAATTGCAGAAGATTGCTGCCGGCAACGCCTTTCATATGTTCTGCCATATAAAAATATCTCTTAAACTGCCTCTCCAGAACGCCGTATATCTGTTTTACTTTCTGTTTTTCCCTGAGCTGAAGCCCGTAGTCGGATAGTTTTCTCCTGCCCTGCCCATGCTGTCCGGGAGCATATTTCCTGCGCTCTATGCCGCATTTATCCGTGCTGCACCTGTTGCCTTTTAGAAAAAGTTTTTCGCCTTCCCACCTGCATTTTCTGCACAGTGCATCTCTGTATGTCGCCACTACACCCTCCTCCTTTTCGGGGGCCTTGTTCCGTTATGCGGCACCGGCGTCACATCTTTTATAAGATTAATTACAAGCCCTGTTGCCTGCAGCGCCCTGATGGCAGACTCCCTGCCTGCGCCCGGTCCCTTTACAAAAATATCAATCTGGCGCAGTCCCATGTCCATCGCTTTTTTTGCGGCAGCGGATGCGGCTATCTGTGCAGCATACGGCGTGCCTTTTCTTGAGCCTTTAAACCCGTGTGACCCTGCAGACGACCATGTAACTACGTTGCCGTTAGTATCGGTAATGGTAATTATTGTATTATTAAAACTTGCCTGTATAAAAGCCGCGCCTCCATGTAAAACCTTCTTGCCTTTTTTAACGCTCTTTTTCCTCTGGGACATTACACCTCCTTCTTCCTGCTTACAACAGCCTTCCTCGGTCCTTTGCGGGTACGGGCGTTTGTCTTGGTCCGCTGTCCTCTTACAGGCAGTTTAGCCTTATGCCTCAGCCCCCTGTATGAACCCATGTCAAGAAGTCTCTTGATATTCGTGGCTGCCTCGCGCCTTAAGTCGCCTTCAACCTTATAATCCCTGTCAATGACTGCCCTTATCTTTAAGGCATCGTCATCAGTCAGGTCCTTTACCCTCTTGTTCGGGTCAATGCCCATTTCTTCAAGAATCTTCTGCGAAGTTTTTCTGCCTATGCCGAAAATACTCGTAAGCCCTATTTCAACTCTTTCATTTTTCGGTAAGTCAACGCCTGTTATTCTCACTTTATCTCCTTATAACTACAGTTATGCGTATCAGTCAACTGTTGACTGTTAACTGTCTTTCTATCCCTGCCTCTGCTTATGCCTCTGATTGCTGCAGATAACCCTGATTACGCCTTTTCTTCTTACAATTTTACACTTTGTGCATATCGGTTTTACTGATGAACGAACTTTCATTTATACTCCTTCACTCTTAACTTTTAACTCTTAACTTGTCTATTTAAATCTGTAAGTTATTCTGCCCTTGGTAAGGTTGTACGGAGACAACTCTATAGTGACCTTGTCGCCGGGCAGTATTTTGATAAAATGCATGCGCATCTTCCCTGAAACGTATGCCAATATCTTCTGCCCATTCTCAAGTTCAACCCTGAACATTGCATTAGGCAGTGTTTCTAATATCGTACCTTGAACCTCTATCGCCTCTTCTTTTGGCATATTAATCTTCCCTGTGGCAAAACCACAGGGAATCTAATGTAAGGATTTACTTCATCATCATATTTGCTCGCTTGACCCCGTGGCAAGACCACAGGGGATACGCTCGCTGTCCATTTTAAACTTGATATTATATTTTATAAGTCTAATTTAGTCAAGGCATTGGGGCCGTTTTTTGTAACGGCCACCGTATGTTCAAAATGAGCCGACAGACTGCCGTCCTTTGTTACCGCGGTCCAGCCGTCATCAAGTATGGAAACCTCCCAGGCGCCTGCATTAACCATGGGTTCAATGGCTAAGGTCATTCCCTCCATAATAACTGCACCCATTCCCTCACGGCTGTTAGGGACAAAGTTAGGGATTTGCGGCTCTTCGTGAAGCTCCCTGCCGATGCCGTGTCCTACAAAATTTCTTACAACGGAAAACCTGTTCTCCTCCACATGCTTCTGCACTGCAGAGGATATATCAAACACATAATTGCCTATTACAGCGCTTTCTATCCCCACATTAAGCGCTCCCATAGTAACTGCAATTAATTTCTTTGCCGTATTGCTTACTTCACCTACGGGGAAAGTTGCCGCCGTATCGCCGTAGAAGCCTCTGTAATACACGCCGAGGTCCAGACTGACTATATCACCTTGCCTCAGCCTTGTCATTGATGGAATGCCGTGAACAACCTGTTCATTAACAGATGTGCAAAGGCTTGCAGGATAACCCCTGTATCCCTTAAATGCAGGCACAGCCCCTCTGGAAATTATAAATGACTCGGCAAATTTATCAAGCTCCATAGTAGTTATTCCCGGAGCTATCATCTTTTTTATTTCTTCCAGCGCCTCTGCCGCAATACGGCATGCCTCTGCCATTCTCTTTATTTCATCCTGCGACTTAAGGACTATCAACAATTAAATCTAAATTAAATAAACTGATGCACGATTCATGATGCATAATATTTAATTAAAAATCCTGTGTCTTGCATCCTGCATCTTGCATCTCGTCTCTTCAGCCCCTTCTTCCCCTGATCTTGCCTTTCTTTAAGAAACCCTCATAGGAACGGGTCACTAAATGAGACTCTATCTGTGAAATTGTATCCAGGGCCACACCTACAACTATCAATAAAGATGTGCCGCCGAAATAAAAAGGCACATTGAAATATTTCCCGAAAATGTCCGGCAGTATGCATATTATTGACAGATATATCGCGCCTCCAAAGGTAATTCTTGCAAGCACCCTGTAGATGTATTCTGATGTGCTCTGCCCGGGCCTTACGCCGGGGATGAACCCTCCGTGCTTTTTTAAATTATCCGCTATGTCAACAGGATTGAAAATTATTGCCGTATAAAAATACGCAAAGAAAAAAATCATGCCTACATAAAGCACCGTGTAAATCAGATTGCCCGGAGAAAGCTGTTTCGCCACTGACTGAACCCACGGGATTGCAATAAAACCGGCAATCGTGGCGGGAAACATTATTATTGATGATGCAAATATCGGAGGAATAACGCCCGAGCTGTTTACCTTCAGCGGCAGATGCGTGCTCTGTCCGCCGTAAACCTTCCTGCCCACAACTCTTTTTGCATACTGCACCGGTATCTTTCTCTGACCCCGCTCAACAAATATTATTATCCCGACAACCGCAACCATTAAAACTATCAACATAAGCATTAAGATCAGATTAAGCTCGCCTGATTTAATAAGCCTTACAGAGTTAATTACGGCATTTGGAAAACGCGCTACTATGCCGGCAAAGATAATCATTGATATGCCGTTGCCGATTCCCCTCTCAGTTATCTGTTCTCCAAGCCACATGATGAAGGCGGTTCCTGATGTAAGGGTTATCATGGTCATAAGCCTGAAACTCCATCCCGGCGACTGGACAAATGCGCCCTGGTTCATGCTCTCAATGCCTGTTGCAATTCCGAATGACTGGACGGCGCTTATAACCACAGTGCCGTACCTTGTGTACTGCACTATTTTTTTCCTTCCGCGCTCGCCTTCCTTGGCCAGCTTCCCGATTGCAGGGACCACTACGGTAAGAAGCTGGAGAATAATTGAGGCGCTGATGTAGGGCATTATACCGAGGGCAAAAATCGTTAATCTGGACAGGGCGCCGCCGGAAAACATATCAAAAAAACCCATGAGGGCGCCGCCCCTTTCCATAAGGAACTTGCTCAGTTCCTCGCCGTTAATCCCGGGGGTCGGTATGTGAGCGCCGATTCTGTAAACAGCCAGCAGGGCAAAAGTAAAGAGCAGTCTGTTTTTGAGTTCAGCTATTTTAAATATGTTTTGAAAGCCGGTAAAAATTGCCATTTAAATTATCTCCGCGCTTCCGCCTGCTCCGGTAATTTTTTCTTTTGCAGAGACGCTGAAAAAATGAGCCTTTACGGTCAGAGCGCCCTTTAACTCGCCGTCGCCAAGAATCTTAACTCCGTCCTTTATATTTTTAATCAGTCCCTTTTCAAGAAGGATTTCAGGAGTAATAACAGTTTCAGAAAGCCCGCTTAATGACTTTAAATTAACAATAGAGTACTGCTTTTTAAAAATATTTGTAAAACCCCTCTTGGGCAGTCTGCGCTGAAGCGGCATCTGTCCGCCCTCAAAACCCGCGCCCTTGCCTGTTCCGGTCCTTGCCTTCTGCCCTTTATGCCCTTTGCATGAGGTCTTGCCGTGACCCGAGCCTATGCCGCGCCCGACTCTCTTTGGTTTCTTTGTGCTTCCCGGCACAGGTGATAAATCTGATAATCTCAATTTCTTACACTCCTCGTTTCTTAGTTCTCAGTTCTAAGTTCTTAGTTTTCACTTACTTCCACAAGATGCGACACTTTATGAATCTGTCCCTTTACTGAAGGGGTGTCTTTTTGAATTGTGCTTTGATTCGGCCTCTTGAGCCCCATTGACATCAGTACCTTTCTGAGTTTTTCAGGCTTGCCTATCGGACTGCGTTTTAATGTTATCTTAAGCGTTTTCATCTTTTGCTCCCTGCCCCTCTTCTTCTGACTTTCCACCGCCGGTTCTTGCCTCAATGCTCGCAGTGTCCTTAAGTTTCTTCAGCCCGTCAAGCGTAGCCCTGACGCTGTTAAATGGATTATGACTGCCAATGGACTTGGCAACAATATTATGCACACCCGCAACCTCCATAATTGCCCTTACGGCTCCGCCTGCAATAATGCCTACGCCTTCAGCGCCGGGCTTCATGATAACCTGCACAGCACCGAACTTGCCGGTTATCTGATGTGGTATTGTGCCGTCTTTTATAGGGACTTTTATGAGGTTCCTCTTTGCCTGCTCAACGGCCTTTCTTATCGCCTCCGGAACTTCCCCTGCCTTACCCTTGCCGGCTCCGACATAACCGCCGTCATCGCCGACAACAACAAGGGCGCTAAAAGAAAACCGCCTGCCGCCTTTTACGACCTTGGCAACTCTATTTATAAATACAACCTTTTCTTTCAGATTAAGACCATCAGGGTTAGTTCTTCCCACTATTCCTCCTTATTAAAATAAATTAGCAGTTGGCAATTAGCAGTTAGTATTATTAAAAAACTAACCGCTAACAGCTAACCGCTAGAATTCAAGTCCTGCCTCTCTCGCTGCATCTGCAAGCGTCTTTACCCTGCCGTGATAAGTGTAGCCGCCCCTGTCAAAGACAATTTTCTTTATCCCTTTTTCTACGGCTTTCTTTGCAATCAGTGTCCCGACTTCTTTTGCCGCCGCTATATTGCCTCCTGTTTTGAGCTTTTTGCTGAAGTCTTTGCTCTGACTTGAGGCTGCAACAAGCGTAGCGCTTTCCGAGTCATCTATTATCTGGGCATACACATGCTTCAGGCTTTTAAATATATTGAGCCTTGGCCTTTCAGAAGTTCCGTAGACCTTCTTTCTGGCCCTTTCGTGGCGTCTTTTCCTTGCATCAGTTTTAACGTAAGACAAAATCTCCTCCGAGAATCTATTTGAAATCTGAAATTTCAAATCTGAAATTTGCTACTTTTTTCCAACTTTGCCTGCCTTCAGTTTAATATACTCACCGGTATAACGAATGCCTTTGCCTTTGTATATATCAGGCGGCCTAAATGCCCTGATGTTTGCCGCAACCTGTCCGATTAACTGCTTATCGCTGCCTTTCAATGTTATCTTGGTCTGTTTGGGATCCACCTGTGCAGTCATACCTTCCGGAAGGGTATATTCAACCGGATGAGAATACCCGAGTGTCATAAGCAGTTTCTTGCCCTGAACCTGCGCCTTGTATCCAATACCCGTAATATCAAGCACCCTCTCATATCCGTCATGGACGCCTGTTATCATGTTTGCGATAATGCTCCTTGCAGTGCCGTGCAGCGCCTTATGCTGTTTGGTATCAGATTCTCTTTTTATCTGAAGGACTTCGCCTTCTAACATGACATTTATTTCCGCAGGGAAACTCCATTTGAGCTCGCCCTTGGGCCCCTTAACGGCAATTTCATTGACGTTTAGCTTAACGTCAACGCCCTTTGGTAAATTTATTGGTTTTGCGCCTACCCTTGACATCTCATCTCCAGTTTTAAATCTTCTTTTTTCTCATTACGCAATAACGCTATAAACACTATAACGCTTAACGGTTGTTACCATACATAGCACAGCACTTCTCCGCCGACGCCGTCACGCCTGCATTCCTCGTCATAAAGAACGCCTTTTGACGTTGAAATAATCGCCACTCCGATTCCACCCATAACTTTTGGCACATCATCTTTACCGACATATATTCTTCTGCCCGGTTTGCTTATTCTCTTAAGCCCGGATATTATTTTTTCGCCGTTAGCGGAATATTTCAAAGAGACTCTTAAGATGCCCTGCTTTTTATCCTTCAGCATCCTGTAGCCTTTTATAAAGCCTTTTTCTTTAAGTATCTTTGTTACCTCAAGTTTTATTTTTGAGGCGGGGATGTCCACCTTCTCTGCCTTAATCATGTTTGCATTTCTGATTCTTGTAATCATATCTGCAATCGGATCTGTCATCATATGGTATTATTCCTCCGGGTACTTGGCTCCGTCACCAACTTGATTTTGTTACGCCGGGTATCTGTCCGGCTAATGCGCGCTGTCTGAAACATATCCTGCACATCCCAAACTTCCTCAAATAACCTCTCGGTCTGCCGCAAATCCGGCATCTGTTATATGCCCTGACTTTAAACTTTGGTGTCCTTTTTACCTTCTCAATCAAACACTTTTTTGCCATAAATTTTTTTAATTTCTAAACGGCATCCCAAAATGTTTGAGAAGCGCCTTTCCCTCCTTATTATTTTTGGCGGATGTCACAAATATGACATCCAGTCCGTGAGTATTTTCTATCTTGTCATAATCTATTTCGGGAAAAATTATCTGCTCCTTTGTTCCGAAGGCATAATTTCCCCTGCCGTCAAACGCCTTACCCGAGACGCCTTTAAAATCCTTTATCCGCGGAAGCGCAAGGCTTATAAATTTATCAAGAAACTCATACATTCTTTTGCCTCTCAGGGTGACTTTGCAGCCGATAGGCATGCCCTTGCGGAGTTTAAAACTTGCAATGGACTTTTTTGCCTTTGTGACAACAGGTTTCTGTCCTGATATGATTGTCAGTTCCTTAACTGCGGCATCCAGCAGTTTTATGTTCTGGGTGGCTTCACCCATCCCGACATTCAGCACAATGCTTTTAAGCCGCGGCACTTGCATTACATTTTTAAATGCAAATTCCTTCATGAGGTCCGGCACCACTTCTTTTTTATATTTTTCCATTAATCTTAACATTTATCTGTCCATAATCTCCTTGCAGATTTTGCAAACCCTTACCCGTGCGCCGTTTTCAAGGGTAGTACTGCCAATCTTTGTAGGCTTATCGCATTTGGGGCAGACCAGCGTCACATTTGAACGGTGAACCGGCGCCTCCTTTTCTATAATCCCGCCCTGCGTATATTTCTTGTTCGGCTTCATGTGTCTCTTAACGATGTTCAGTTTTTCAATGAGAACTTCGCTTTTAACGGGATAAACCGAAAGCACCCGCCCCTTTTTACCCCTGTCATCCCCTTTGACTACCATCACCGTATCGTTTTTCTTTATATCTAAACTCATTGTATGTCTTCTGTCTCCTTTAACTGTCAACTGTCATCTGACAACTGTTCACTGTCTTTAAAGCACTTCCGGTGCAAGGGAGATAATCTTCATAAATTCCTTCCATCTGAGCTCTCTTGCCACAGGCCCGAATATTCTTGTGCCGGCAGGCTCTCCCTCTGCATTGACAATCACAACCGCATTTTCATCAAACTTTATGTAAGAGCCGTCTGTTCTCCTTGTTTCTTTCTTGCATCTTACAACAACTGCCTTTGCCACAGAGCCCTTTTTAACATTGCTTTCGGGCAGAGCCTCTTTTATGCTCACAACTACTATATCCCCAAGCCCTGCATATCTTTTGTGACTTCCGCCCATAACCTTAATGCACTGCACCTTTCTTGCGCCTGAGTTATCGGCAACTTCCAATATGCTCCTGAGCTGGATCATTAGTTTTTACCTCTCCGCCTTTTCCAAAACAACCCATCTTTTTTCCTTGCTGATGGGGCTTGATTCAATAATCCTTACTTTATCTCCGACCTTGTATTTATTCCCTTCGTCGTGAGCCTTAAACTTTGAGATTTTTTTAATGGTTTTCTTATAAAGGGGATGCTGTGTAAGCCTCTTTACGGACACTATGACTGTTTTGTCCATCTTATCGCTTATAACATCACCTGTAAATATTTTCTTGGGCATCGTTTTTTCCTATCCTTAACTTTTAACTTTTAACTTTTCACCTATAACAGTTAATACCTGCGCTATATTCCTTCTGACCTGTCTTATTCTCATCGGGTTTTCAATTTCGCCGGTCACCTGCTGGAATCTTAAATTAAACAGTTCTTTTCTCAGATTCGCCTCTTCCTGCCGCAATTCATCAACTGTTGAGGACCTTATGTCCGAAGGCTTCTTCATACTATTCTCGTCCTGGTTACAAACTTGGTGGCAATGGAAAGCTTATGCGAAGCAAGCCTAAAGGCTTCACGCGCTATATCTTCCGGCACACCTGACATTTCATATAAAACCCTGCCGGGCGTCACAACCGCCACCCATGACTCAGGGGCGCCTTTTCCTTTTCCCATTCTTGTCTCAGCAGGCTTCTTTGTCAACGGTTTATCGGGGAATACCCTTATCCAGACCTTACAGCCTCTCTTGGCATGCCTTGTTATGGCAACCCTCGCCGCCTCTATCTGACGGCTTGATACCCATCCGGGTTCAAGAGCCTTAAGACCGAATTCTCCGAAAGATATGGAAGACCCTTTGTAAGCCTTCCCATTCATATTGCCTTTCATCATCTTTCTGAATTTTACTTTTTTAGGCATTAACATAGCTGATTTTTAGATTAAACCCCCATTTCCCCTTCTGCCGTCTGAGCCGGCCCAACTTCCGGCAGGATATCGCCTCTGTATATCCAGACCTTAACGCCGATTCTGCCGTATGTGGTCTTTGCCTCTGCAAGACCGTAATCTATGTCAGACCTCAGGGTATGTAAAGGCACCCTGCCCTCCCTGTACCAGCTGGCCCTTGCTATTTCTGCGCCTGCAAGCCGTCCCGCACATGCAACCTTTACTCCCTGTGCGCCGAAACGCTGAGCTGAATTAACCGCTTTTTTCATTGCCTTTCTGAATGCAACTCTTTTTTCAAGCTGAAGGGCAATGTTTTCTGCGACAAGCTGTGCATCTATCTCAGGCTTTCTGATTTCTTTAATATCTATGCTTACCTGCTTGCCTGTCATCTGTTCCAGATCTTTTCTAAGCTTGTCCACCTCCGCGCCTTTTTTGCCTATGATTATCCCGGGTCTTGCCGTATGAATAATCACCCTGACCTTCTGTCCCGCGCGTTCTATTTCTACCTTTGAAACTCCCGCATGGAATAAATTTTCTTTAATGATTCGCCGCATGGTTATATCTTCATGAAGAAGGTCCGTGTATCCCTTCTTTGCAAACCAGCGCGACTCCCATGTTTTTATTATTCCTAATCTATATCCTATCGGATGAGTTTTCTGTCCCAAAATTATCCCCCATATAAGTTAAAAATTGTCCCGATGTTTCGGGATCATTTTACATTTCCCTCTGTCAGCACCAGAGTAATATGACTTGTTCTCTTCTTAATAATATTTGCCCTGCCCATGGCCCTTGCCATCATTCGCTTCATTACAGGTCCCTGATCCACAACTACCTTTGAAATCTTCATGGAATCCGGGTCTGCCACTTTTTTCTGCTCGGCATTGGCCATCGCAGACTTTAAAAGCTTTGCAACCGTTTTTGCAGGCCCGTGCGGAAGGAAACGAAGACTTATCATTGCATCGCCTGCCTTTTTCCCCCTGATGGTATCTATCACCCTTTTCACCTTTCTGGGTGAGACCCTTGAATATCTTAATATTGCCTTTGCCTCTGTCATAGCTTATTTCGGAGCAGGCGCCTCCGTCTTTCTTGCGCCTGAATGCACCCTGAAGGTCCTTGTCGGCGCAAACTCTCCGAGTTTATATCCAACCATATTTTCGGCAACATAAACAGGAATAAACTTTTTCCCGTTATGCACGGCAAATGTATGCCCGATGAACTCCGGCACAATCGTAGAGCTTCTGGCCCAGGTTTTAACAACCTTTCTTTCGCCTAATTGATTCATGGCATTTACTTTCTTCATAAGTTTCGTGTCCACATACGGGCCTTTTTTCAGTGATCTGGGCAAAACATTCTCTCCTTTTTATGCCGTAATCCGCAGAAAATTACTCACAGCGGATTACAAATTTATTACTTCCTGTGCCTTATAATAAACTTGTCCGTCCTTTTGTTCTTTCTCGTCTTCACGCCTTCCGGTCTGCCCCACGGAGAAACCGGCGTCCTGCCGCCTGAGCTCTTGCCTTCGCCGCCTCCAAGCGGGTGGTCCACCGGGTTCATGGCCACGCCTCTTACAATAGGCCTCCTGCCCATCCAGCGCATTCTGCCTGCCTTGCCCCATGATATGTTCTCCCACTCAACATTGCCTATCTGTCCTATCGTAGCCATGCACTTGGACGGCACCACCCTTACCTCTCCCGAAGAGAGTTTAATCTGACAGTAATCTTTTTCCTTTGCCACAAGCTGTGCATATGAGCCGGCGCTCCTTACAAGTTTGCCTCCCTGTCCGGGCTTCAGCTCAATGTTATGAATCAGGGTGCCGAGAGGCATATTTTGAACAGGAAGGGCATTGCCGTTCCTGATTTCAACCTCTGTCCCTGAAACCAGTGAATCCCCGACCTTTATGCCTGCCGGCGCAAGTATGTATCTCCTCTCGCCGTCTGCATATTTAAGAAGGGCAATCCTTGCCGTCCTGTAAGGGTCGTATTCAATAGTTTCCACAAAAGATGGAATATTCCTTTTATCACGCTTGAAATCAATAATTCTGTATAACCTTTTATGCCCGCCTCCTTTATGCCATGCCGTAATATGGCCTGCGCTGTTCCTGCCGCCGGTTTTCTTGACCGGCATCAAAAGCGGTTTGTGCGGTTTTACCGCGGTTATTTCAGAAAAATCCGAACCGGTCCTGAACCGTGTGCCTGCTGATGTTGGTTTATATGCCTTTATTCCCATTGTTATTCTTTTTTAAATTATTTTTGCACGCCTTCAATAAAGTCTAACTTCTCACCTTTTTTAAGTGTAACAATTGCTTTTTTCCAGTCTGGTCTTCTGCCTTCAAACCTGCCGAGACGCTTTTTTTTGCCTTTGCAGTTTATGGTTGCAACACTGTCAACTTTTACCTTAAAAATCTCCTCTACCGCTTTTTTTATCTCAATCTTGTTGGCTTCCTTTGCAACCTTAAAAATCACCTTATTGTCCGCTTCTTTCAATGCCGTTCCTTTTTCAGTCAGCATCGGAGCCTCAAGAATGTTATAAGAACTTTTCATCCTAAATACACCTTTTTCATATATTCCACTGCGCCTTTTGTAAAAAGCAATTTCTCATGGCGAAGCACGTCATATACATTAAGCGCGCTCACTTCTTTTACATTTACCTGCGGGATATTCCTTGCGGCAAGCGCAAGAATGTTATTTTTATCAGGAATTACTATCAATACATTTTTAAGCCCCATGCCTGAAAGAACGGAATTTAAATTTTTTGTCTTCGGCCCTGTCATAGGCAGGTCTTCAACTACAACGACCTCGCCGTCAGAAAATTTTGCCGAAAGCGCTGAACTGAGCGCAGCCCACTTTGATTTCTTAGGAAGTTTGTAGGAATAATCCCTCGGCATAGGACCAAAAATAGTCCCGCCGCCTCTCCACAGAGGCGACCGGATGCTTCCTGCCCTGGCCCTTCCGGTGTGCTTCTGCTTCCACGGCTTTTTGCCGCCGCCGCTTACAAGCCCCTTTGTCTTTGTGGCCGCAGTCCCTTGCCTTTGATTGGCAAGGTAATTGCGCACAACGGCATGAAGGAGCCCCTTATTTACGGGAGCTCCGAATATATCTGCAGGCAGGTCAATACTGCCGGCCGGTTTATTATCTTTATTTAAAATATTTATTTCAGGCATTAGTCATTCTTCCTTATTATTAAATAGCCGCCGTTTGAGCCGGGCACAGAACCTTTTACAAGCAGGAGATTCTGTTCTTTTTTTACATCCACGACTTCAATGTTCCTTGTAGTCACCCTTCTATCGCCCATATGGCCGGGCAGTCCCTTGTTCTTCCAGACCCTTGAGGGATATGCGCTGCTGCCTATAGAGCCGGGCGCCCTGTTAAACATTGAACCATGGGACCCGGGTCCGCCGTGATAATGGTGCCTTTTCATGACACCCTGAAAACCCTTGCCCTTGGACCTGCCGGTGACTGAAATGCTGTCGCCTTTGTTGAACATCTCCACAGTAACCGTATCAACAGTCTGAAGTTCCTGCATTTCCCTTATCTCTTTAAGAAAACGGCATGGTGCAAGAGACGCCTTCTTGAAATGTCCAACTTTTGCCTTAGATACATTTTTTTCCTTTTTGATTTCTTCAAAACCAAGCTGAAGCGCCGTATAGCCGTCTTTTTCCCCCGACTCTTTGACCTGCACTACCCTGCATGGACCAGCCTCAATGACTGTGACAGGGATAATGCAGCCGTTTTCAGCAAAAATCTGCGTCATGCCTATTTTTTTGCCGAGGATGCCTTTCATAGCTTTATCTCCACATCAACGCCGGCGGCAAGGTCCAGTTTCATAAGGGCATCTACTGTCTGGGCCGTCGGATCTAAGATGTCTATAAGCCTCTTATGCGTCCTTATTTCAAACTGCTCTCTTGATTTTTTATCCACATGAGGAGACCTGAGGACAGTAATTTTATGAATCTTTGTCGGCAAAGGAACAGGACCGCAAATCTTTGCGCCTGTCCGTTTAGCGGTGTCAACAATCTCCCGCACAGACTGGTCCAGCAGTCTTTGATCATACGCCCTCAGATTTATCCTTATCTTCTCATTCATCCTTCAACCTTCATCCTTTATTCAATAACCTCGCTCACAACGCCTGCGCCTACGGTCCTTCCGCCTTCCCTTATTGCAAACCTTAATTCCTTCTCCATGGCTATCGGCGTTATCAGTTCCACAGTTATCGTCACATTGTCT
>JACRGX010000032.1 GCA_016212185.1 Nitrospirota bacterium | reverse complement strand
TTTGCCCATGTGAGTTCTTTTGCAATCAGCATCTTTAGCGCTATTCTGATAGCAATTCTTTTTAACCCCCTCAGAAATAAAATTCAGATTCTGATAGACAAAGTTTTTTACAAAAAATCATACGATTACTATGCAATCATACAGCAGGTAAGCTCTACTCTTGCCTCAATGTTTGAGCTGAAAAAGATTTTTCAGTTTAGCGGCAATGTAATCTATGAAGTAATGGGGTTAAAGAGCGTTTATCTGCTTGCTGCGGAACCCGAAGGCGCTTATGAGGTTGTTTATGAGATGTCTTTAAAAAAGGATAAAAGCAGAAGAAAGGATGAACCTGTCAGGGAAGAAGAAATTAAGATAAGTGAATATACCGGGGTTATTAAATTCCTTAAGTCATCAGATGAGATTCTGATTAAGGATGAACTTCCGGGATATGAAAAACTTTTTGGTATGAAAACAATTGAACTAATCAAAAAAGAGCTTGGAGTTTTCCACGGCGAAGCTGTAGTCCCGGTTTTTATTGATAATAAACTGTCTCTTTTGCTGATTCTCGGTGGAAAAATATCCGGTGATACATTTACTGATGAAGATATTAATTTGCTAAAAACCATTTCTTACCAGACGGCAATTGCCATTAAAACCGCGCGGCTGTATTCTGAAAAAGTCCGCGCAGAAAGGCTTGCCTCAATAGGCATGATGTCGGCAAGTTTTGCGCATGAGATAAAAAATCCGCTGACTTCAATAAAAACTTTTGCCCAGTTAATACCTGAAAAATATACAGATGTGGATTTTAGGGAAAATTTTTCAAAAATTGTTGTAAGCAGCGTGCACCGGATAGACAGGCTTATTACAGACCTTCTGGATTATTCCTCGGACAGGATGTTTATGGGCGTGAGCAGTTTAAACATAACAGATGTTGTAGACAGGACTCTTAATGAAGTAAAAACCACCCTTGAACTTGAGAAGAAAAATATTAGCTTTGAAAAAAATTACAAAAAAGTTAAAATTAATATATTAGGCGATGAAAGCAAATTAAGACAGGCGCTGATTAATATAATCTCTAACGGCTGCCAGGCTATTCCTAATGACCGAACCGGGATATTAAAAGTAGGTATTTATCTGAACAAGGAAAATGTCAGCATATCTGTGACAGACAACGGTGAGGGAATATCACCTGAGAATATGCCGAGGATGTTTGAGCCTTTTTTTTCTACAAAGACGATTGGTGTGGGACTGGGGCTTGCTATAACCAAGAAAATTATTGAGAATCACAACGGATGGATATCTGTTGAGAGCAAATTAAAAGAGGGGACGACTTTTACGCTGATACTCCCCATGCAAAATCACGGCAAGTAAAAACGGGGTAGTAAAAAGAGAGGAGACATGGAACTTCTGGCACTGCTTACAAACAGGGATGATATTATTCCCGAGGTCAAAACGGCGCTGAAAAAATATACGGTATACCCGCTTAAGACACAGGAGGAATTTGAAGACCTGCATACGAATATCCCGATTAACCTTCTGCTGATAGATTCTGGTTCGCACCGGCTGTCCCATCTTGGAGACCTGCTTGGGAAGATGGATAATGATACGGTCATACTTATCACACCTGAGAAACTTGACAGGTTTGCCATCGGAAATCTGCCGCCGGGAATTTTTGATTGCGTTCATATACAAGAGGTCCGCGCAGAACTTTTAGCTGTAACAGAGCGGGCGCTTGATAAACAGAGGTTGAAGAATTTAATGACCCTGCTTAAACCTTCAAAAGATAATTTTATTGTATCTGAGGCAGATAATGAAGATGGTTTGTATGCAGGACAGCAGCCGGGGTACAGGCAGATGAGGTTTGAAGGATTTCCGCTTAAAGACGGCTTCGGCGAAGGGAAATCACTGCAGAAAAAGGCCTTGGTTAATTTTGCCAAAATGCTGACTGTAAGTTTTGACATGAGAAAGCTCTTCAATCATTTTATGGATTCAGTTGCAGAGATTATTCATGTAAGCAAAATGTCAGTCATGCTTAAAGACAAGGACGGTTTTTATATTAAGACTCACTATGGGCTTGACCCCTACATTGCCGATAATCTCAGATTAAAAAAAGACAGCGCGCTTGTAATATGGCTTGCCAGAACCGGCAGGATAAGGCACAAGCCTTTAAGCCCCGGAGACACGGCCTCTGTAAATATAAATAAAGAAATGGAACTCCTGCAGTGTTCATTTTCCTTCCCGCTGCTGCACAAAGGGAAGCTGATAGGCATTTTTAATATAGATAATAAAATTACTGAAGAGCCATTTTACAGGGAAGAGCTTGAGATAATATATGTTCTCTGCAATTACCTTGCTGCTGCGGTGAAGGATATAGATTTATATCATCAGATACGGTATCAGAAGGAATTTACAAAAAATATTCTTTCCAGCATGACAAGCGGTGTGATTGCCATTGATAAAGATGAGAAGATTACTGTCTTCAACCAGCAGGCGGGCGTGATTTTAGATATGAACCCCGCAGAGATGATAGGCTGCGATTTAAGAAGCCTGCCTTCTCCTTTAGGCGACCTGCTTTATGAAACAATGACGACAGGCACGACTTATAGACGTTATGAGGCCGAGATTCTTGAGAAGAAACTGCCTATTGGGATAAACAGTTATAGGCTGCTTGATGAAGGTCAAAGCCCTGCCGGCGCCGGCATTGTTTTCAGCGACTTGTCCGACTTTAAAGGGCTTGAAGAGCAGAAAAGAAGGGTGGAGAGGCTTGAAACAATGAACGACCTTATGGCAAAGATTGCCCATGAAGTCAGAAATCCCATGACATCCATTTATACCTATACACAGCTTCTGCACGACAAATATAAGGATGAAGAGCTGAATAATTTTTATACAACCGCAGTATTTCAGGCAATCCATAAACTGGACAGCCTTATTGATAAACTTGTGATATTTTCAAGCAAGCCCGAGTATAACCTTAATAAAGAAAATCTGAATTCTATTATTGACGAATCTGCTGATTATATCAAAAAAACACTGCCCGAATCACACAAATTTTCAAAACAGAATTTTGACATAAAAGTATTTGTCCATGCCGACAGAAAGCTTCTTGCAAAGGCCATCTGCTACCTGATTTTTAACGCAATTGATTTAACACCCAAAGGCGCCTTTATTTACCTCGGTGCAAATAACATGTCAGACGACGGGGCATATGCGGAGATATTAATAAGATATAACGGCGTGGAGCTTTCCGATAAGGAAAGGCAGGATATGTTAAAGCCGCTTGTAAATATTGACAACCTCGGCAGTGAGCTGAATATCCCGATCAGCCGCAAAATTATTGAAGAACATAATGGAAGCCTTGATTTAAAAAGCGGGCAGGGAGCTAACTCCTTTGTAATCAGATTACCTGTCATTGACAGGGTTGAAGAGTTGAACGGCTCAAGGTCTATAACCTATAAAGGGGGAGATAATTAATGGACAGCAAAGAGCGAATTCTTGTTATTGATGACGAATTGATACCGAGATACTCCATTCAGCAGGTCTTAAAGGACAGGTACACAGTATTTACAGCCGCCGGAGGCGCCGAAGGCCTTAATTTTATGGCGCATACTCCTGCAGATCTGGTGGTGCTTGATGTAAAGATGCCGGATATGGACGGAATAACTGTATTAAAGGAGCTCAAGAAAAACTATCCTGCAACCGAAGTTGTTCTGCTGACTGCTTATGCCAGTATTGAATCGGCAAGAAGCGCGGTGCGCCTTGGCGCCCTTGATTATCTTATAAAGCCTTTTGATAAAACGGATGTTCTAAATGTTGTGGAGAGGGGGCTTCATAAAAAGCGGGCGCATGAAACAGTAAGGGTAGAGCGCGACAGCCTGCTGGATAAGAATAAATATTTGGAGGAGCAGATAGCAAAGGCAAGGGAAAACATTATAATGTGCTATGACGGTACGGTAAAAGCCTTGATACTTGCCATTGACGCAAAAGACCATTACACCTCGGACCATTCGGAAAATGTTTCAAGGCTGTCTTCTTTAATAGCTGAGTCGCTTGGTATGCCAAAAGACATACGGGATGAATTAAGTCAGGCGGCCCTTATTCATGATATCGGGAAAATAGGCGTTGATGAGGCAATTCTCAGGAAGAAAGGCGCTCTGACGGCAGAGGAACTTGCTGAGCTTAGAAAACACCCTGAGATTGGCGCCAGGATTGTCAGCGCCGTGCCTTTCCTTGAAAAAACATCACAGATAATTCTATATCACCATGAGGCATATGACGGCTCCGGTTATCCCGAGGGTTTCAGAGGAGAGGAGATACCCCTGCCGGTAAGGATTATTTCTATAGCGGATGCGATAGATGCAATGAAGCATGACAGGCCATACAGGAACAGGCTCCTGATGGGCAGCATAATGCAGGAACTTAAGAACGGCGCCGAAAGTCAGTTTGACCCGTTTATTGTAGATTTGATATTCAAGCGGAAGATACTGGAAAAATAACAAGCAAACATCAAACCCGAGGCTTGATGTTTGCTTGTTATTTCAGGCCGAGGACGTCCTGCATATCGTACAGTCCGGGTTTTTGTTTTGAGACCCAGAGCGCGGCCTTAAGCGCGCCTCTTGCAAAGGTATCCCTGCTGGAGGCCTTGTGAGTGATTTCAATCCTTTCTCCAAGCCCTCCGAAAAATACGGTATGTTCTCCGACTATGTCGCCGGCGCGTATGGTCTGTATCCCGATTTCCTTTTTTGTGCGTTCACCTGTCAGCCCTTTTCTTGCATAAACGGCGACTTCGTCCAGATTCCTGTAGAGAGACTCTGCAAGGACCTGAGCCATTTTCATTGCAGTTCCTGAAGGCGCATCTTTTTTCAGCCTGTGGTGCGCCTCAACTATCTCAATGTCGTAATCATCTCCGAGAACCTGCGCAATATCCCCGAGGACTTTTAACAGAAGGTTTACTCCCACGCTCATATTTGGGGCAAAAACACACGGAGCTTTTTTTGCATATGATTTAATATCCTCAATAATTTCCTTTGGAAGCCCTGTTGTGCCTATGACCAGGGGAACCGGGCTGTCATGAAGGGCTTTTAGATTTGAAGATGTTGACTCAGGACTTGAAAAATCTATACACACGCCGGTTTCCCCTGCCACCTTTTTGATATTATCAGCAAGGCTTATGCCTGTTTTGCCAAGGCCCACTATCTCCCCGATGTCCTGCCCGATGTTTTTATGCCCGCTGCGCTCAACGGCGCCGATGAGTTTTATATCTGCGTAATCTTTTGAAAGTGCAATGATGCGGCCCCCCATTTTCCCTGCCGCGCCTACCACAGTTATATTAATCATGGTCTTTCTCCTTTTCCGGTTCAGATAAAATTTTATCTAATTCGTCTTCAAGCCTTCCGTCAATTTTATATTCCTCTGACGCCCAGGCCCCGAGGTCAATGAGTTTGCACCGTTCAGAACAAAAGGGTCTGAAGGGATTGCCTTCCCACTCAGATTCTTTTTTGCATACAGGACACTTTATTTTCATAAATTCTAAATTCCAAAATTCAAATGTCAAATAAAATCCTAAATCCAAACTTCAAAAATTCAGACATTTAGTCATTTGAAATTAATTTGTCATTTAGATTTTGGCCTTTGATATTTGCTGTTTATACCTCAATCTCTCCGTCAAAAACCGTCACGGCAGGGCCTGTCATGTACACATGATTGTTTTTGGCCCATTCAATTATAAGTTTTCCTCCGAGGAGGTGAACAGTTACCTTTCTGTTGCTGAGCCCGAGCAGCGCTGAGGCGACTGCAGAGGCTGATGCGCCTGTGCCGCAGGCCATGGTCTCTCCAGCGCCTCTTTCCCAGACCCGCATCTTAATATTTTTACGGTTGAGTATCTGAATGATTTCAACATTTGTCTTTTTCGGGAATATGCCGTGTTTTTCAATCACAGGACCGTACAGGCTAACCGGAAACGATGCAATGTCATTTACAACAATTACTGCATGCGGATTGCCCATTGAGACGCAGGTGATTTTGAATTTTCTGTCATCAACTCGCAGGGGGTAGTTTATTATGTGTGACAAACTGTTAGAAGGTTGAATTATGAAGGCTGCTTCAGCCTTACCTAGTCTTACCGGTATTTTCTCAGGTTCAAAAACAGGCTCTCCCACGTCAACTTTTATAAGACCGCCTTTTTTCTCAAGATGTATTAAGCCCGCAAGGGTTTCTATAGACAGATTTGAGATTTGAGATTTGAGATTTGAGATTTTTCTGTCCCATACATATTTCGCAAGACAACGGATGCCGTTGCCGCACATCTCGGCTTCTCCGCCGTCCGGGTTGAATATGCGCATTTTAAAGTCTGCCTTTTTTGAATTACACAACGCTAAAAGCTGGTCAGCTCCTATGCCGAATTTTCTATGGCAGAGTTTTTTTGAAAGCAGGGAGAGGTTTTTTAGCTTTAATTTCCTGTTGTCAATGACAATGAAGTCATTGCCCAGCGCATGCATCTTTGTAAATTGCAGTTTCATTTTAAAAACCCCGGCACTTTCTCTCCATGGAGAAGGTCTTTATATGTTTCCCTTTTGCGAATAATAAAAAATTCCTTTCCCTTAACCAGCACCTCTGCCGCCCTTGGTCGGGCATTATAATTTGAACTCATGGAAAATCCGTATGCGCCGGCGCTCATGACGGCAAGGAGGTCATCCTGCCGGGGACGGCGTATCTTCCTGTCCTTAGCCAGAAAGTCCCCTGATTCGCATATAGGACCGACGATGTCTGCGAAGATCTTTGCGGTATTCTTTTTTACTACCGGCAGTATTTCATGGTAAGCATTATAAATACTGGGTCTTAGGAGGTCGTTCATGCCCGCATCAACAATAATGAATTCCCTGTCAAAGCCTTTTTTAGGGTAAAGGACCTTTGTTACGAGAATCCCTGCGTTTCCGACTATTGACCTCCCCGGTTCAATAACAAGCGTAAACGGGTATGTCTTAAGAAGCGGCAGAATTGCTTTTGCGAGGTCTTTAGGATGAGGCGGCGCTTCTCCGTTGTTGTAGGGTATTCCGAGCCCGCCGCCGATATCCAGATATTTAATGCCTATGCCGCATGACTTTAAAGTGTTTGCAAATGAGAGCACTTTCTTCAGAGCATCAACAAAAGGAGCGGTCTTTAGTATCTGCGAACCGATGTGCTTATGTATGCCTAAAACTTTTATATTCGGCAGTTTATCTGCAATCTTGTAGTGCTCAAGCGCCTCGTCCAACGGAATGCCGAATTTATGTTTTTTAAGCCCTGTTGAAATATAAGGATGCGTCCTGCTGTCAATATCAGGATTAACCCTTAATGCTACCGGCGCCTTTACTTTCAGCTTCCCGGCAATCCTGTTTATAGCCTTCAACTCCTCTGCGGACTCAACATTAAACATGAGAATCCGCGACTTGAGTGCGAATGCGATCTCCTCTCCGGTTTTTCCAACCCCTGCATACACTATTTTTTCAGGGAGAATGCCCGCTTTCTTTGTGATGAAAAGCTCTCCTCCGGAGACGACATCCGCGCCGCCGCCCTCTTTTGAGAGGATTTTTAATATTGAAGCATTTGGATTGGCTTTAAGCGCAAAACAAATAATATGCGGATAACCGTCAAAGGCTTCCCTGTAAGCCCTGTAATGCCTGATGAGGGTGCTGCGGCTGTAAATGTAAGTCGGAGTTCCCACCTTTTCCACAATCTTCCTGATAGGAACGCCCTCTGCATAAAGCTCTGAGTTTTTATAAGTAAAGTCGTGCATTCTGCCAAAGCCCTTTCATTGTTTATGATTTTTTAACATAGAGAGTACTAAAAGTCAAAAGATTGTTATAATTAACAACAGTGAACAGTGAAAACTATGGAATTTTTAAAAAAGGCAAAAGAGACAATTGACAGATATTCAATGCTTTCAGAAGGCGACCATGTCCTTATCGGTCTTTCCGGAGGCGCAGATTCTGTATGCCTTACGGTTATTTTAGGCAAATTACAAAAGGATTTCAACCTCGGGCTCAGTGCGGTCTATGTGGACCACGGCTTAAGGCCTGATGAAACGGCTGGTGAGGAGTCGTTCTGCAGGACGCTTTGCGGCACGCTCGGGGTGGAATTTCATCTAAAAAAAATTGATGTAAGAGGATATGCCAAAGAGGGGAAATTAAACATACAGAATGCTGCAAGGGAGTTAAGGTATCGGGTATTTGGAGAACTTTTGCATGAGATAACTGCCTCAAAGATTGCCCTCGGACATAATGCTGATGATCAGGCTGAGACATTTTTAATGAGACTGCTCAGGGGCTCAGGGCAAAGGGGGCTTTCCGGCATACCGCCTGTGAGGAAACTACAGTTAGAAGTTAAAAGTGAAAAGTTAAGAGTTAATAAAAATATACTGATAATCAGACCGCTGATTGAAATTGAGAGGAGTGAGATAGAAGAATTTTTATTCCAGAACTCTTCACTTTTCACTTTTAACTCTTCACTGCCGTTTATGGTTGATTCCTCAAACCGTAAAAAAGATTATTTCAGAAACCGGCTGAGGCTTACAATCATGCTTGAGCTTAAAAAGCAAAGCCCTGAGTTTGTCCGAAGCGCCGTCAGGACTGCTGATATTATCAGGGAAGAAGATGAGTATCTTGAACTTATTGTCACTAAAACATTGATGAAACTTATAAGCAGAAAGGGCGGAGATTCAATTGAACTTTTTCTTTCACCCCTTGAGAACATTGATAAAGCGCTGCTCAGGAGGGTGTTTAGAAGGGCGGTTGATTCTGTGGAAGGGTTAAGGGAGATTGACTTTATCCATATAGAAGATGTTATCCGGCTTGTCAAAAAAGGCAGGTCAGGAGACAGGATTTATCTTCCGAGGGGGATAAGGGTTATTAAGGGATATTCAACACTTGTTTTTACATCAAAAAATACCGGCATGAAATTGCCGCATTGCACCTTTGCGGTTCCCGGGAATTTGGAATTGAAACAAGCCGGAATTGTCCTCAAGGCGCAGATGCAGGAAAAAATTCAAGATGAATTATCTGACGGCAGGTCTTCTGCTGTTTTTGATTTTGATAAACTACAGATTCCGCTTGAAGTGCGGGCCAGGGGAAACGGCGACTATTTTTATCCTGCAGGATTTGGGAAAAAGAGGAAACTTCAGGATTTCTTTGTTGACAGTAAGATTCCTCGTGATGAAAGGGATGCCGTTCCGGTCCTCATCTCAGGAAAAGACATCATCTGGGTTGTGGGACACAGAGCAGACGAGAGGTTCAGCGCTAAAGAAGACACGAAAAAGTTTTTGGTTGTGAAGGTGATACCATTGCAGGGAACATTGGAATAGGGCAATTTAAAAAATATATAAACAGGTGCTCCTCAACGAACGTCATCCTCCGGCTTGACCGGGGGATCCAGTATTTAAAATAACTCATGGATTCCCCGATCAAGTCGGGGAATGACAAATTCTGAGTTTTTAGGCATGTTCTGTACCATCAGTTTAAAAACCGTACCCGCACCTTTGTGCCTTTTTTTATGAATTCTTCCTCTTCAGGCAGGATAATAAAGCTGTTGGCAAGCATCATTGATTTTAATATGCCGGAGCCCTGCGGGCCTGTGGTCTTTGTAAGGTAACCGCCATTTTCCCATCGTGTCCGCGCCCTCAGAAAATATCTCAAGCCCTTTTTCTTTTCTATGTCTTCTTCAAGAAAGGCATCTGCTTCCTGTCTGTCGTCTGAGGTCTGCCCCAGCATTTTTAGTATTGCAGGCCGTACGAAAAGTTCAAATCCGACCATGCTTGAAACAGGATTTCCTGGAAGCCCGAATACTGGTCTTTCTCCCAGCGTGCTGAATAGAATCGGTTTGCCGGGACGCATTGCAATCTTCCAGAATTTTATGTCTGCGCCCATTTTTGTCAACACATCTTTTACAAGGTCGTAGTCTCCCATAGAGACGCCGCCTGATGTGAGTATCAAATCACATACCAGCGCAGATTCAATTTTTTCCCTGAGATCTTCCGGTTCATCTCTGGCAATCCCTATGTTTACGGGAATCCCGCCGTAGCTTAAAATCTGGCTGTATAAAGCATAAGTGTTGGAGGTGCGGACCTTCCCCTGCGGGGCCTCCTCGTCCGCGTCAACCAATTCATCTCCTGTGGCTAAAACAGCAATCCTCGGTTTTCTTGTAACCGCTGTCTTTGTGATGCCCAAAGCCGCGAGCATTCCTGTGTGCGCCGCCTTAAGCAGAGTTCCTTTTTGTATGACCAGTTC
>JACRGX010000031.1 GCA_016212185.1 Nitrospirota bacterium | reverse complement strand
GGGAAAAAGGTATTGCTTGCGGCAGGAGATACATTCAGGGCTGCTGCCATTGAACAGCTTGAGATATGGGGTAAGAGGAGCGGATGCACTGTAATAAAACACCAGAGCGGTGCAGACCCATCGGCAGTAATATACGATGCAGTTCAATCTGCAAAGGCGAGGGGTTATGACATTCTTATAGCCGATACTGCTGGAAGATTGCATACAAAGGTAAATCTGATGGAGGAGATGAAAAAGATAAAGAGGATTATGGGGAGAGAGCTTCATGGTGCTCCACATGAAATACTCATGGTTCTTGATGCAACCACAGGGCAGAATGCTGTATCACAGGCAAAACTTTTTAACGAGGCTGTTGGTATAACAGGCATTGCCCTCACAAAACTTGATGGGACAGCAAAGGGCGGTGTGGTTATCAATATTATTGATGAGCTTAAAATACCTGTAAAATTAATTGGAGTTGGTGAAGGAGTAGCCGATTTAAGAGAATTTGAGCCAGAGGCATTCGTAGATGCACTTTTTGAGAGATAGAGTTATACCGTTATTGAAAAGGGGAAGACAATGTTCATATATACAAAAGGTAACTGTTTATGAGGTCATTTGAATATAACTATTTCCTTGAAACACCAATATCACACCAGTTTCTGACGGCAATTCGCACCATTGGAGAATTTAAGGGACGACAGATGCTTTATGCCGAGCAATCCCCTGAGGTGTTGGAGACACTGCGGCGTGTTGCAATGGTCCAGAGTGCCGAATCATCAAACAGGATAGAAGGGGTTACGGTTGCACCCGGCAGGATTGATGCCCTTGTTCTAAAGAAGACGCCCCCTATGGATCGTTCAGAACAGGAAGTAGCCGGATACCGGGATGTGCTAACTTCCATTCATGCAAACCATTCCAAAATGAGGCTGTCTGCCGATACTATCCTGAACTGGCATAAAACCCTGTATCGTTATACAAAAGAAAAAGGCGGGAAGTGGAAGACCATGGATAATTCAATTTTGGAAGTCCGGCCTGACGGCAAGCAGTTTGTCCGCTTTCAGCCTGTTTCAGCTATTGCCACACCCAAGTTCATGGATAGTCTTATCAAGTCATTCAATAACTCAACAGCAGAGGGGAAAATTGACCCTCTTCTTTCTGTAGCAACATTCATCCTTGATTTTGAGTGCATTCACCCCTTTATGGACGGCAACGGCAGGATTGGACGGCTGTTGACGCTGCTGCTACTTTATCAAAGCGGATATGAGGTCGGCCGCTACATAGGTCTGGAGCGGATAGTGGAGGAGAGCAAGGAAACTTACTACGAATCGCTTTATAAAAGCTCTCAGGGATGGCACGATGCCAAACACGGTCTGCGTCCCTGGTGGAATTACTTCGTAGGCATGTTGACAGCCGCCTATAAAGAGTTTGAAACAAGGGTGGGAACAATTACATCCGCACGAGGCGCTAAAAGGGAAATGGTGGTGCGAGCCGTAGAGAGCCTGCCGCAGCATTTTACCATAGGAGACTTGCGGCGTGTTTGTCCCGGAGTAAGCTATCCGACCCTCCAGCGGGCTCTTGCCGATTTGAGGAAAGAGAAAAAAATCAGATGCCTCGGACGGGGGCCCGATGCGGAGTGGGAGCGAATCAAGATGTGATAAGATAATCTTATCACCAAACTGATTTGTGATAAGATTATCTTATCGCCAATATATTTCAATTATGCCGAGAATAAACGAAGCGATAGATACGGATTTGAAAATAATTGAGAGACTCCACCAACTCGGCTGGAAGCGGGGGGATACTTTGCTTTATCAGCAGGAGTATGCTTTGAGTCTCTATCATCGGGGTTTGTTTAGGAAAAAAGTTGATTAAACGATTACACTAAAGATACCCTTGATGCTAAATTAATTTCTACCCTTATTGATAATCGTAAAATTGAAGTAATTGCAGCAAATAAAGAAGCTGTTAGTATGCTGTGCAGGGATTTCAGAATCCACATCGGCGAGGCAGAATCGCTTGCTATTGCATTAAGAAGAAAACTGCCTCTTGCTGTGGATGATTTGCCGACTATAAAGGCATGCAAGATACTGAACATTCAATTTACAACAGCAATTCACTTTTTAATAAACATCACAGAAAAAGGGAAAATTGGCAAAGAGATGGCAATCGTAAAGCTCGAAAAATTATCTTTGTATGGACGATATAACAAAAGAATAATAGATGATGCAGCAAAAAGGCTGAAAGGAGGCAAATAATGTCGGTAATAAGTTTAAGGCTGAAAGACAGGGAAATAAAGAGAATCAACGAACTATCCAAAATGGGGCATAAGGATAAGTCCGCAGTTGCAAGAGAACTTATAGATTATGGGTGGGAATTTCTGATGCTCAAACTTTACAGGGAGGGCAAGCTATCATTAAGCGCTTTATCTGAAAAGTTAGAACTCTCAATAAGCGAAGCAATAGACTTATTGTCAGAATTCGGCGTTGAATCTCCGATAGATTATGACGATTATCTGAAAGGCTTTGAGGCATTCAAATAATCATGCCAAGAACAAACGAAGCCACAGACACCGACTTGAAGGTAATTGAAAGACTGATGCAGCTTGGCTGGAAGCGGGGGGATACATTGTTTTATCAGCAGGAGTATGCATTAAGCATAAATTTGTGATGAGGATAACAGGATAATGGTCGTTGTGCATTATTTTCAGGATAAAGACTGCAATAGCCATTGTTTTAATATAAAATATGCCTGAACAAATGGATACTACCTGCAAAAAACCTCAGCCTGCTTTACTTGAAGATGTCTGGATAACATCAGGCAATTTTTCAAACCACTATCTATTAGAACGTCTGCCGCAGGCTGGAGCAAAAATCTGGCATAAAGATGAGGGGGTATTGCCAGTATACAAAACCATTCAGGAATTATACGAGAAAAATATTGTAGGTTTAAGAAAGGGGAATGAGGCAAATACCGAAAGGCGATTTATTGATAAGATTTTTAATGAATTGGGTTTTGGCTATCTTAATCAGGATAAAATACCTGAAGCAGAGCGCAGACAGGTGCCTGATTATTT
>JACRGX010000030.1 GCA_016212185.1 Nitrospirota bacterium | reverse complement strand
AGCATTTCATGGTGACTGGTCTTGTTTCTTGCACATATGAAAAGACTAGATTCCTGCCTCCGCAGGAACGACGATTACAAGGTATTTTTTGAGTCAATCGCAGTGTAATTTTTTTATCTGCTGTAAACGACTATGCCGGTTTCAAGAATCTCTCTTGCGAAACCTCTTTTTTCTCTGTACTGTTTTGGTGTAAGTCCTATGGGTTCAATAGGCTCGCCAAATTTATGATGGGCTTTGCTCAATACAAGCTGGCGCTCAAAAATATCTAATTTCTGGAATGTCGGTGATACAACTGCGAGGTCTATATCGCTGTATTCTTTCGGCTTTCCTTTTGCATACGAGCCGTATAATATGACCTGCGAAACATCTATGCCAAGCTGTTGGAGTTTAGTTATATATCTGCCTATGATATTTTTAATCTCTTGTCTTTTTTTAGCCACTTTAGCAGCTCCTTAGTTTTGAGTAAATAATCATTAACTTTTTTCCGCTTGAAAGCCTTGACCATTGCGTCAATGTCTTCAGGATACCTTGTAACAATGCTTAGATCATTTAAAGATTCAAGTGTTACAAGGTGTTTTTCAGGAAGTTCAATGCCGCCCGCTGTATTTAAAAGATATATCAGATTATGAGTTTTTGGAGAAGTCTTTTTTAATACAGCCTCATATAATCCTTTAAGTAATTTCTCAACAGATAGATGGCACATAAAGAGAACATAAATGTATCTGCCTGTTTTAAGCATATGTTCAGCGGTTTTTAAATCATATTGAGATGACTTAATCCAGTTTGCTATGTGTGTGTTCACTTTTATAGTAGTCCCCATGATGATTAATTATACAAAATAAAGGCTCAAATAATCCTTAAACATTTCCTATCGCCCTTCCGGCACGAGGGTTAGGTCTTTATTTTAGTATTTCATGGTGACTGGTCTTGTTTCTTGCACCCATGAAAAAACTGAATTCCCACTGAGAAAGAAAAAAGGGTATAATAAATTATGCATGTTTACATTTTTTAACCGACTTAGAAAGACAATAAAAAATGCTGAAGGTTAAAAATGATATTGAGATAAGAGACTTGGGCATGAAAAGCCTAATAAAGACCCTTGGCTATACCGGCATGATTCGGTTTTTAAGACAATTCAGCAAGGGAAGTGGCAATTATCTTGAACTTCAAGAGAAGATTTTTAAGGGTATGACCGTAGATGAGATCTACGAAAAAGCAAAGAAGCATTACGAAAAAAAACAAAGAAAAACATAAAATTTGCAAAACCCTGTCACAATTTCTTCAGCCCTGTCATGGGTCCCAGAAACCGATCTCAACAAATGTGTGATGGCTGGGATGCTGATAATAGGGAAAAAGAGGAAGCTGTTCATGCTCATTAATTATGTAACTCTTTAGGTTCTGTCTGTTCTCTCTATAAACGCATCTCTGAGCAGTTTGCTTTGCTTCTCAAAGGCCTGTCTCGGATTTTTGGGGTCTTTCATGAGGGAAATCTCCTGAGTAATAAGCCTTGCAAGGTTAAGCATGTGGGTATCAATTTTTGCCGACTCTCTTTTGTAAAGGGGATGGCCTCTGTTGATGTAGATTGTTGTCTCTATGGCTCTTGTCAATGGTTACTGTGATGAATTCGTTATTGCTTGTCTTCATTGCCGCATTGAAATTACACGCTGAGTTAGTCTGCAAAATATAACATAAAAAGTCCGGATTTACAAAATTTTGATATAATACGATATGATATTTATTGAATACTGTAAATCTAACGTCCTATGAAAACGATAAACCTGTCATTCCGGCTTGTCCGGAATCTATATTGCAGAAAGACTCCTGACAAGCGGGAGTGACAATCATGTGTAGGACATTTATTATGCAGGGGTCAATAGTTGCCGGAATACAATATGTCGTCAATTCATTATGACAAGCAATGAAATAAGACAGTTGTTTATTGATTTCTTCAGGGAAAAGGAACACACGCTCGTTCCAAGCTCGCCGCTTATTCCAAAAGACGACCCGACACTGCTTTTTACCAGCGCCGGCATGGTGCAGTTCAAGCCCTATTTTCTGGGCATGGAGACACCCCCTTACAAACGCGCCGTGACTGTCCAGAAATGCCTGCGCGCAGGCGGCAAACACAATGACCTTGAAAATGTCGGCAGGACTGCAAGGCATCACACGTTTTTTGAGATGCTGGGTAATTTTTCCTTCGGAGATTATTTTAAAAAAGAGGCGTCAATATGGGCCTGGGAGTTTTTGACGGACCGGGTTAAATTGCCGGCAGACAGGCTTCAGATAACGGTCTTTGAAAAAGACGCTGAAGCCTCAGACATCTGGCAGAAAGAGGTCGGCGTCAAACCCGAGCGTATTTTCAGGCTCGGTGAAAAAGACAATTTCTGGCAGATGGGTGACACTGGCCCCTGCGGGCCATGCTCTGAAATACTGATAGATCAGGGAGAGGATATAGGCTGCGGCAGGCCAGACTGTGCCGTCGGCTGCGACTGCGACAGATTCCTTGAGATATGGAATCTCGTCTTCATGCAGTACGAAAGGGACTCCTCAGGAAAACTGACTCCGCTTCCAAAGCCGTGCATTGACACAGGCATGGGCGTTGAACGGCTTTCAGCAGCGCTTCAGGGTAAACACAACAATTTTCACAGCGACCTTTTCATGCCGGTAATCAGGGATGTTGAGTCCCGGCTGACAGATACAAAAAAGAAATACGGCATGAGTCATGAGACAGATGTTTCAATGAATGTTATAGCAGACCACCTGAGGGCCGCGGTATTTGTGCTTTCCGAGGGGCTTCTGCCTTCAAATGAAGGCAGGGGTTATGTCTTAAGAAGGATTATAAGAAGGGCGGCAAGACACGGCTTTATGCTCGGCTTTGACGGGCCGTTCCTCTATAAAATTATGGACTCCTTATTAGACATTATGTCAGGGGCATATCTGGAACTTATGGAAGATTCTAACAGGATGAAAAAAATTCTCAGACTTGAAGAAGAGAGATTCAGCCATACGCTTGCTTCAGGCATGTCAATGCTTGCTGAAATCATTAAAAGCCTTAAGTCTTCAGGCGGAAAAGTCATCCCCGGTCAAGAGCTTTTCAGATTGTATGACACTTATGGGTTTCCTCTGGATATTGCTCAGGACATTGCAAAAGACAATGGCATTTTGGTTGATGAGCAGGGCTTTGAAAAAGAAATGGAGATTCAGAAGACAAGGGCAAGGGCCTCATGGACCGGCGGAGAGGCAAGGGTTGCCGGGATTTATAAAAAATTATTAAAAGAAACAGGACCTACGGAATTCCTTGGCTATGAAACCACAAAGGCAGACGCAGCCGTCAAGTCGCTGATAAAAAACGGCGTGCCGGTTGATGAGGCAAAAGAAGGGGATGAAGTTGAGGTAATACTTGACAGGACTCCTTTTTACGGGGAATCCGGCGGGCAGGCGGGCGATAAGGGAATTATCCGGGCAGAGGCGCTGAGACTTGAAGTCACTGATACAAAAAAAATAAGCGGGATAATCTCCCACATCTGCATTATAAGAAAAGGCATAATCAGGACGGGGATGACAGTCCATTTGTCAGTGGATGAGGCAGGAAGAAGGGCAACTATGCGCAATCATACAGCGACACACTTGCTGCAGGCGGCCTTAAGGTCTGTTTTAGGAGACCACATAAAGCAGGCCGGGTCGTTTGTTGAGCCTGAAAGATTACGCTTTGACTTTACGCACTTCTCGCAGATGGATGAGAAAGAACTTGCTGAAGTTGAAGATATTGTGAATGAGAAAATTATGGAAAATGTACCAGTCAATACCTCTGCAATGGGCATTGATGAGGCAATAAGCAGCGGAGCCACGGCCTTATTCGGAGAAAAATACGGGGAAAAAGTCAGGGTGGTCAGGGCCGGGGATTTTTCAGCCGAGCTCTGCGGAGGGACGCATTGCAATGCTACCGGAGAAATCGGCTTGTTTAAGATAAATTCTGAGGGCAGTGTTGCGGCAGGCATAAGACGGATAGAGGCTGTTACAGGGCTTTCTGCGATTAATTTTATCCGTCTGGAGGAAAACGAGCTGAGGAAATCAGCCGGACTGCTCAAGGTCGGGGAGCTTAATGTTTCAGAGAGGCTGAAAAAAGTCATAACCGATTTAAAATCTCAAGAGAAGGAGCTTCAAAAGTTGAAAGGCAAGACAGCGGCAGTGAATGCTGGGGACATTCTTGACAATGTTGTTACTGTCAATAATATCAAAGTCTTAAGCCAAAGGATTGACGGTTATGATATGAAAACATTAAGACACCTTGCAGATACCCTGAAGGATAAAATCGGCTCGGGCATTCTTGCCTTAGGCTCTGTGCTTGACGGGCAGGCCTTTTACATTACTGCAGTCACAAAAGATCTGACGGCAAGATTTGACGCCGGAGAACTGCTTAAGACAATTACAGGCGGCAAAGGCGGCGGAAGGCCGGATATGGCTCAGGGCGGGACAAAAGATACAGATAAAATTGATAAGACGCTAAATTTGGTTTATGATATAGTCAGAAAGACAGTAACGAATGATAAGTAACGAGTTTGAAAAATTTTAAAACTTGTTACTCGTAACTCATAACTTTTAGCTTTTTTAACGGGAGGTATTTATGACATTATTTGAGGCGACACGCAAGGCATTGCTGGCAGGGGTAGGAGTACAAGCAAAGGTCAGAGAGCTTATTGACGAGCTGGTAGAAAAGGGCGAACTAAGCGAAACCCAGGGCGCAAAACTCATCAGGGAATGGTCTGAAAAGGCTGATAAGACCGGAAAGGACTTCGGCAAAAGCATCACTGAACTTATAGATAAAACGCTTGACAAGATGAACCTGCCGGCAAGGGATGACGTGGAAAAATTAAATAAAAAAGTGCTGGCGCTCTCTGCAAGGGTTAAAAAATTGGAAGAGGCAGCAGGAGCAAAAGAAGCCGAATAAAATAAAAATGGCCATTTCCGGCTTATTAAGATTCTGGCATACTTATAAAAATGTCGGGCGGATACGTGAGATAGTCAATGTCTTCCTGAAACACGGATTCGGTCAGTTTATTGAGCAGATAAATCTCCACCGTTTCATCCCGCTCCGGAAAAAATTAAAGGTCTTCGGTTACTGGCCCCCCATTGAAAAGCATACCATCCCCGAGAGGCTCAGGATTGCCTTCAGCGAGCTTGGTCCTTCATTCATAAAACTCGCCCAGCTTCTTTCATCAAGGCCTGATCTTATAACCCGGGCATACGCCGATGAGTTCAAAAAACTGCAGGATGAAGTTCCTGCTTTTTCTTCAGACAGCGCAAAAAAAATTATTGAGACAGAGCTGCGAACATCCATTGAGGACATATTCCTTAAATTTGAGGATGTGCCGGTTGCCGCTGCCTCTATAGCGCAGGTTCACAGGGCCACCCTGAAAACAGGCGAAAAAGCAGTAATCAAGGTACAGAGACCTAATATTAAGGATATTATTGAAACCGATATAGCCATTCTGGATATTGCCGCCAGACTGCTTGTCAAGTATATCCCTGAAAGCAAGCCTTTTAACCTTCCCGGCATAGTGGACGAATTTTCAAGGTCGGTAAGAAAGGAATTGAATTTTATTGAAGAGGCAAGGAACGCCGCCCGTTTCAAAAGGAATTTTACAGACGACCCTGATGTATATATTCCGGCAATATATCCTGACTTCGTCACAGAAAGAGTCATTGTAATGGAAGAGATCAAAGGGGTAAGGATAGACGATGTGCAGGGGATTGAGTCTTTAGGCATTGGCAGGGACAAACTGGCAATAGCAGGCATCAACGCATATTTAAAGATGATGCTTGAAAACGGCTTTTTCCATGCAGACCCCCATCCGGGCAATATCTTTGTCATGTCTGACGGGAAAATAGGGCTTATGGATTTTGGCATAGTAGGATGGCTTTCCCCTGAACTTATGGAGAACATTGCCAATACATTTCTTGCATTGGTTGACAGGGACTTTGACCGCCTGATTGACCATTACATAGAGCTCGGCATTGTTGCCGAAGAGGTTGATATTGAGACATTCAGGAAAGAATTCAAGGCTGATCTCATCTCCCTTTATGAACCGCTTTACGGGTTGACTATTAGTGAGATAAATTTTGCCCAATATCTTGACGCCCTTACGTATCTGGCAATGAAACACGGACTCAAAATGCCCTCTGACCTTCTTCTTGTGAATAAGACAATACTGATACTTGACAGCATAGGGCGTCAGCTTGACCCGTCTTTTAATCTTATGAGCGCAACAGAGCCATATACGAGAAAGCTTGCAAAAAAATGCATGGACCCGAAAAGGATATTTGAGAAGACAAAAAAGAATATCTATGAAGTAAGCAGTTTCCTGACATCAACGCCAAAACAGATAGGAAGGCTTTTAAGAAAAACGCTCAGGGATGATCTGGGTTTTAAAATAAATCCGATCGGCATGGACCGTCTGATAAAAGACATAGACCGCTCAAGCAACCGCCTTGCGTTCAGCGTGATAGTCGCTGCCATTATAATAGGTTCGTCTCTGCTCATACAGTCAGGCATCGGCGGGAAAATCTTCGGACTGCCGGCAATAGGGGCCATGGGTTTTTTCATAGCCTTTATCCTCGGGCTGTGGCTTTTGATATCAATTATAAAATCGGGGAGGCTGTAACATTAAAACGGTTTAAATTGTTTAATGTTGTTTAAATCGTTTAATGCAGACTAACAATCTTGAACAATTTTGAACCATGTTGAACAAAGTTAAACTAATCAGTTATAACATGTCATGACAAAAGAAGAGCTGAAGACATACTGTGACGCTGAGTTTAAAAACATAGACAAGGTATTGGATGAGCTTTCTCCCTTTGTCTCTTCCGGGGAAATGGAATATACGGCTGCTGAGATTGCGGCAATAGCCGCCTTTATATCCAATGCATATTTAGGCGTTGAAAATATTTTGAAGCAGATGCTCATGTTTGACGGGCTTGATGTGGCAGACGCGCCTGTGTGGCATGAGAAGGTGCTTAAAAAGGCAACTGAAATCGGAATCCTGCCGCCTGACCTTTTCCAAATACTCTCAAAATATCTGTCCTTTAGAAAATTTTTTATGTACTCGTACGCGTTTAATATCAAATGGGAAGAATTAAAGCCGCTCGTAGATGTGCTTAAAGATGTGATTAAAAGATTCAGGACAGAAGTTATGGAGTATATGGAGACAGTTTAAAGGGAGTATTCTTTCTTGATTATTTCTATTGTTTCCTGCAATAGACAGGGGGCTCAGTCTTTCCTACGCAAACCCCATTCTATATCTTCACGAATAAATTTTTCTATAAGCTCGGATTTCTGTGTCTCAAGAAATCGGCGTAATGCCTCTGTAATAACAGATTTTTCATCATGGAACCAACCCATATTAATCAGCTCTTTAAGTTGTGCGTATAATTTATCCGGCAATTCAACTTGTAATACTACCATTGCCTTGCCTCCTGCGTATATTATTCTTACGTATCTGCTGATTCTATTATAGCAAAGATTTAAAATTCTTCTAAGCCAGTGTAGCAACTGGTAAAATTGACAAATGAATGTTATATAAGCAAAATAAGCAGAGCAATAGGGGAAAATATGAAAAAGCAAAAGACAACAACAGACCTGAGTGCTAAACATTTTTCTCGCTATGGAGAGTTTTTAGTTTCATTTGAACTTTCTAAACACGGTTGGAATGTTTATAATCCTGTTTACGATGAATATATTGATTTGCTTGTTCACAAGCATGTTTGTAAAGATTGTGGAGAAAATTGGAATTTAACTCCTGCCTTGACTTGTAAAAAATGCGGAAAAGATTTCTCAAAGACTCAAAAGAACAAAATTATAGCTAAAAAAATTTGTGCAATGTGTAAACATGAAATGGTTGGCAATAAAACAAGGTGCACTAAATGTAAAAGTACGGAGTTATTAAACAGACCGACGTGTGATAAATGCGGCAGTGAAATAGAAATGATTGAACATGCCTGTAAATGTGGAAGCAAGAATTATGTAACAAAATTTCGTTCCATTCAGGTTAAGAGCTCAAGAATTGAGCATAAGGATGGAAGATCTAAAAATACATACGCCATAGACATGAAACCAAGAGATTTAATTAAGGATAAGAGCCATTTTTATATTTGGTGTCTAATTGATGATGAAGATAAACCTCATTTTTTGGTGATATCTGTGCAGGATTTTATTGACACTATGGGTGATTCTTTAAAAGGAATTTCTTTTTTTAAAGACCAAGACCGTCAGCATTTTAGCGCTAAAGATTTTGGTAAATGGGGTAAGTTTCTAAGTAAATTTGATAAATTAGAATAACTTTTACAAATTAAACGCTGATAACACAGTATGTCCATTAAATTCTTGAATAACTCGTTTTTCTATTACAGATTTGAACATAGCTTTATTTATCTCAATGCCTATCCCTACACGCTTTAATTTTTTAGCAACAATTGCTGTCGTAAAACTTCCAGCAAATGGGTCTAAAATTTTTTCTCCTTCGTAAGAGAAATATTTTATAGCCATTTCAGGAATGTCCGTAGGGAATGGCGCACTATGGCCAAGGCGATTATTCCCATTTTGGTCTATCTTTATTACTGGAGGGAATTTAACAATATCTCTACGCCATTTACTTAATATAAATTCATCTATTTCATTATCAGGTGTTCTTTGATCAATATCCTGCATCATGTTAGACCTTAACGAAAATCTTTTCCCTCTGTTATGAGGGCTTCTTTCTAAGCATTTATCATTTTTGCACTCCCAACTCTGAACACCTATTTCCGACTGAGTGTTTCCGTTAACATTTAAAGAGCCACAAATTGGGCATGGGATTCTATTGGTATCTAATCTATGTTTATGAAAAATCAAAATATGCTCATAACAATTTAAGGGGTACTGATAAAACGGATAGTTTATACCACCATTTTTATGCCTTTGACTTTCAACCTCACCCTTGTCCCAAATTATATCATCAACAAATTCAAAACCCTCTTCTTCAAAAATCTTGATAAAATATGCTCCGAGAGGCAATCTCCTTTTGCCCCAAACCGAAGTTGTTTTAAGATTATCATTATCAAAGACATCTCCAACATTAAAAACCCATACCCTGTGGTTGCCTAAAACTCTATAAGTTTCTCTAATAATTAACCGCATGTCTTCAAGATAAGAATTGAGATCCTCCCATTGAGAATACTCCCGTGCGTTGTAGTATGGTGGAGAGGTTACCATTAGATGAATTGATTCTGATCGCATTTTCTTTAAAGCATTTAAGCAGTCGCCCCATATTATTTTTAAATCATTTTTATTATTCATAAATTTATCAAGCTGATAGTCACAATTTTCTATGCCTTCATTTTGATGCCTTTTTTTGAGTATTGATAAATATTCTTCTGAGAAAATTTTTACTGCGTCATTCCCCAGAAAATCATTAGTATATCGTGAAAGTTTTGTTTGAAGTTCTTGAAGTTCCCCAATAATCAAAAGTTTGTTCAGAAATTCTTTGTTATGCTTTAATAGGTAAGGAATATTGATTTTGTAATTGTTCTTTATTTTTGGCGGCAAAGATTTTAGGGAATTATACGCAAGCGGTAACGTAAGATTTTCAGATATTTGTGGAGTTTCAAAATAATCCAAAGGATACTCGTCTGGTTGATTATTATTAACCCATTTTAATACATTTTGCTTGTCATATCTATAGGATGCCCCGACTTTAATACATGGCATACCCTTCTTTTTTAAACGCCAAAGCGTTGTGCGGGAAATCTTTAAATCCTCTAATAATTCTTTTTCGGTTAGCATAATTTAAACACTCTGAAACATCTTGAAACAAGATTATACAAAAAAATAGATTTTGTCAAGAAAATTTTTTAACAAATTTTTTAAGGGTAATTGTTTTCTGATAATACCCAAAAAACAGAAACCTCTTACCTAAACTTCAAACTAAGCAGTTTGTAAACCAGCTTTGCCGCTAAGAAATCAGGGGCTTTGTTTTGAGATGGGCAGAGTTCTACGACATCAAATCCGACAATATTTTTATTCCCCGCAACAGACTCCAGCAAATCAGTCACCTGATGCCAGTTCAGCCCGCCCGGCTCTGGAGTGCCTGTTGAAGGCATTATCGCAGAGTCAAACACATCAAGGTCAATCGTGACATAGACATTTTTTGAAAGCTTTTTTACGGCTTCTTTAATCCAGTTTTTTGATTTATGAATCTCTGACGCATAAAAAATTTTCTGTCCTTTTATATTTTTCAACTCGGATGAGTCCATACTCCTTATTCCAACCGAAACGATGTTCTGTGTTTTTGACCCTTGAACCCTTGAACCCTTGAACCCTAAGATTTCTCCTGCTCTTGCCATTATGCACGCATGGCTTAGTTTATCCCCTTCATAAGAGTCCCTTCTGTCAGAATGTGCATCAAGATGCAAAATACTCATATTGTCAAATTTTTCTGCGTGAGCCTTTATGTGTCCAAGAGATACAGTGTGTTCGCCGCCGAGGGAAACAATAAATTTTCCGTCATCAAGCAGTTTCCCGACCTGGCGGTATGCTTTATCCACCATTTTTTTTGAGCCGGCTTCAGTAAGAGGCTTAAGCGTAAAGATTCCTTTTTTATAAACCTCGGAGTTTGTCTCAATATCATAAAGCTCCATATTTTTTGAAGCCTCAATAATGGCATTTGGCCCCTTGTCAGCGCCTTTTATCCATGAACTTGTCTTGTCAAAAGGAATCGGCAGAATAACTATTTTGGAGTTTTTATAATTTGAAAATTCCTCCGGCAGGCCGCCGAAGTTATGGGGAACTTTTGTTTTCAATCTGCGGAGAGGACTCCTAATCCATTATAAATACTGCGGCGGCAACTGCCGTGGTCCACAAGCCGTTTTTATTGCCTTCCGCAGACTGGCAGATATGGGTGGATTTAAATATATAGCCGCTTGCCTTATATACCTGTTTTCTTTCGTCCCACGCAAGGTTAGGGTCAAAGGGAACGCCGAGAGTTGTCGCAAGCATAGTGGCTGCCAGGTCTTCGGCATATTCGCCTGATCTTTTTGCCGTCTCGCCAAAAGAATGATGCTCTGAAAGGTATCCGTAGTTGGTGTTATCCTTTGGCACTGCAAGCCCTATGGAAGATGAAATCAGCCTGTTGGGTTCGTTGGTCTCGTTTCTTGCCATTACGCAATAAGTTATCTGCCCGGGATGGATCATATTCAGCCCTTTGTCTTTTGTAATAATCCTGCAGGTGGCCGGGAAAATACTTGAGACATAAACGAGATTGCATTTCTCAATGCCTGCGCCCCTTAACGCAAGCTCAAAAGATGCAAGCTTGTCTTTATGCATTCCAACTCCCTTTGTAAAAAATACCTTTCTTGGAATCATAACGTCATTCGGTTTTATAAAGACGGGGTCTATGTCTTCTGATTTTTTCTTTGCCATGATTTTTGCCTTTTGTTTAATTGCTGAAAATATACACCAAAACGATTTCATTTTGCAAGCCGGAGACTAACCACAGAGAGCACAAAGAAAAAGAGAAGTGGTTAAATGTTTTTCTTTTTAATGATATAATAAAAAACATGATTGCAATCGTTGATTATGGAATGGGCAACCTGAGGAGCGTTGAGAAGGGATTCCTCAAGGCAGGCGTTAAGGCTAAAGTTACAAGCAGTCCGGATGTTGTTGATAAGGCTGACGGCATTGTCCTTCCCGGAGTGGGCGCATTTAGGGACTGCATGCGGGAGCTTTCAAATCTTAAGCTGACGGATGCTATTGTAAGCGCTGTCAAAAAGGGCAAGCCTTATTTGGGAATATGCCTCGGGCTTCAGGTGCTTTTCAGCGAATCAGATGAGTTCGGCAAATGCACGGGGCTTGATATTTTCAAGGGAAAGGTCGTGAGATTTCAACCTTCAGATCTTAAGGTTCCCCACATGGGCTGGAATGAAGTAAGGATACAAAAGGGGAACCCGCTTCTAAACGGCATTAAAGATAATACATATTTTTATTTCGTGCACTCCTTCTATGTTGAACCCGGAGATAACTCTATTGTCGCCGCAACTACCGGCTACGGCATAGAATTTACTTCCATGATATGGAAGGACAATGTGTTTGCAGTCCAGTTTCATCCTGAGAAAAGCCAAACTGCAGGCTTAAAGCTTCTCGGCAATTTCGGCAGGATTGTCCTTAACACCCGTAAACAGTGAACTGTAATCAATGACCTGTGATGGGCAAAAAATAAGAACTCGTTATGCAGAACGAATTACTGTTTACTGATTATCCATCACTGATTACGCGTTACGGCTGTTCAGGCGCCTCAACTTTTCTCAGAAACTCCGCGCTTTCCTCAGGCAGTGCAGTGTTAATAAACATTCCTGAGCCGAGTTCAAAGCCCGCAGCCATGGTAAGGCGCGGGACAATGCTGATGTACCAGTGAAAAAATTCCGAAGTTGCATCTTTAGGCCTGTTTGAGCGTATTACAAAATTAAAATCCGGATTATCAAGACCAAAATAAAACTTCGCAAGCGTTGTCCTGAGGTTTAATGCGAGGTCTGAGATTTCGTCTTCTGTTATTTCCGCGAAAGTTGCAAAATGCCGTTTAGGAAATATCCATGTGTGGAAAGGAGAAAGGGAGGCATAAGGGTTAAAGGTTAGAAAATGGTTTGTTTCAAGGATAATCCGCGTTCCCTCTTTCTTTTCCTCTGACATGGTTTTGCACAGCAGGCATTCTCCTGTTATGTCAAAAAACCTGATTGCCTCTTCCAGCCTGCTCCTGATCTGGAATGGTGTGACAGGTGTTCCTACAATTTGCGAATGCGGATGCTCAAGGGATGTGCCTGCGCCCTCACCGTGATTTTTAAATATAATCACATGACCTACTCTTGTGTCAGAATACAATTCAATAAACCGCCTCTTGTATGCCCCGACTATATCTGTTACATGGTTCAGCGGCAAAAGCGCCATCGGCATGTTGTGAACAGGCGTTTCAATGAGGACATCATGAAATCCAAAGCCTGTTATCGTATGTCTATAGCCGTCGTTTATCCTTATCTTCTCTGTTTCCCTGTTGAGTGCGGCAAACTTATTGGGAACGACGCGGAGTTTCCAGCCGCCGTCATCTGAGATGCGGAATACCTCACCGGGGGTTTTAGACTCATTGCCCGGACAAAAGGGGCATGTGTCCACAATCTCAGGCAGCGCCTTCCTCTCCCGCCTGGTTTTAAAATCTTCAGGGCGTTTAGCCCGTTCAGTGGATATTATCACCCACTCTTTTGTTATAAGATTCAGCCGCAGTTCAGGCATAGAGAAATAATACCATTACAGGTGTAATAAATCCAGATGAGAGTGCGTTAACAGTTGTAAGTAGTAAAAGTTTCACCCCTAATAAATTATATACTTGAGCAAGTTACTTATTTGTGGTAATTTAACCCTATGGGGAAAGACGTTGATTATTGGGTTAACCTTTCAAAATATGATATTAAAACTGCTGATGCAATGTTCAAAAGCCGAAGGTACCTATATGTACTTTTTACATGCCAACAAGCTGTAGAAAAGATCCTTAAGGCCTTAGTTACAAAGAGTACAAAACAATTTCCGCCCAAAACTCATGACCTTTTAAAACTTGCAGAACTATCAAAAATTGATATTGATGAGCCTAAAAAAGAATTCCTTTCAAAGCTTTCTTTTTACTATATTGAAACCAGATACCCTCAAGAAATTGATAGAATATCCAAAGATATAAATAGGAAAATGACCCTTGAATATCTAAAAAATACAAAGGTATTGCTACGATGGTTAAAACTGAAATTGAAATAAAAAAAATAGTTAAAAATTCCTTAGAATATCTAAGGAAAAAGCTGCGTATTAGTTCCGTATATCTTTTCGGTTCTTATGTTACTGGAGGCGCTACCTATTGGAGTGATATTGACCTGGCAGTTTTTTCCCCGGATGCTGATAAAATGAAAATTGAAGATAAAGCAAAGATAGCTACTGATTTAAAGCTCCATTGCCATACTGACGTAGAATTACATCTTTTCTCTCAAAAAGCATTAAAAGAAGCAAGACCAACCAATTTTTACGGATACATTTTAAAAAAGGGCAAAAAGGTATTTTGAGGAATAGAGGAGCATCACTCGTAACCGTCACCCTGAACTTGTTTCACGGCATAACCGGAGCCAATGCGCAGGTACTAAATAATAGTCCCCGAAAGTTCCAACCACAAAGTTTTAATACTCTTCTTCAGCACAGGATGCACCTTCTCAGGCGCTATCTCCGCAAGGGGATTAAGAACAAAATACCGCTCGTGAATGAGCGGGTGCGGGATTTCAAGTTCAGGGGTTTTAATAATCAGGTCGTCATAAAATAAGATATCAACATCAATGGGCCTCGGCCCCCACCGAACAGACTTATGCCTTCCCATTTCATTCTCAATTTTTTTGATTGCCTTTAGCAATTCCTCGGGCTTCAGAGAAGTCTCCGCCTCCACTGCCATATTGATAAAATCAGGCTGGTCTTTAATTCCCCACGGCTTGGTCTCAATCATGGATGAGCATTTAAGAATTTTTATACCGTTTTCCGCAAGAAGGCTGACGGCCCTTTCGCAGTTTTCCTGCCTCCTGCCGAGATTAGAGCCGATGGAGAGATAAGTAACAGGCATATATTTTTCTCATTGAATAATTAATGCCGGATAAAAAGCTAAATCCTTCTTTTTATCCTCTCAACCGCCTCTTTAATCCTTTTTACCGGCACTGTGAGGGCAAATCTCACATAGCCCTCTCCGGGCGCGCCGAAACCGCTGCCCGGTGTTGCAAGCACCCCTGTCTTTTCAAGGAGGTGTGCAACAAATCCGGAAGAATCAAAATTTTTAGGCACCCTTGACCATAGATAAAAAGTCGCCCTTGGCTTTTCAACTTCCAGCCCGAGCTTTTTTAATCCGTGATAAAGCGCATCCCTTCTTTCCTGATATGTGTTTCTTATTTTCTCAAGCGCCGGCTCTTCTGTATTCAGCGCCTCAATACCTGCCTCCTGCACTGCCTGAAATATCCCTGAATCAAGATTGGTCTTTATCTTGCCAAGTCCTGCAATAACCTTTTCATTGCCAACGGCAAAACCGATTCTCCAGCCCGTCATGTTATATGTCTTAGAAAGTGAATGAAACTCTATACCCACATCCTTAGACCCGGGTATCTGAAGAAAACTCAGGGGCTTTTGATTGTTATAATAAATCTCAGAATATGCGGCGTCATGGCATACAATGATATTGTTTTTTGCGGCAAAATTTATAATGTCTTCATAAAAACCCCTGCCTGCAACCGCAGCGGTCGGATTGTTCGGATAATTTATAAACATGAGCCTTGCCTTTTTTATAACACCCGCAGGAATTGCCTCTAAGTCAGGGAGAAAGTTATTCTTTTTTAACAGAGGCATTAAATGCGCCTTGCCTCCTGCAAAAAGGGCTGCAACAGGATAAACAGGATACCCCGGTGAAGGCACAAGCGTAACGTCTCCGGGATTTATAAATGCAAGCGGTATATGCCCGATGCCTTCTTTGGAGCCGATAAGTGAAAGCACCTCTGTTTTCGGGTCTAAGGAAACATGAAATCTCCTCTTATACCAGTCAGCAACCGCCTGTCTGAACGATAACATTCCTTCATAAGACGGATAGCGGTGGTGTTCGGGATTTTCAACTGTCTTTTTCATCCTTTGAACAATATGTTCAGGGGTTGGAATGTCAGGATCTCCGATGCTTAAATCAATGAGGTCAACGCCTCTTGCAATGGCATCCTGCTTCATCCTGTCAATTGCTGCAAAGAGATACGGCGGAAGATCTTTTACCCTTTTTGCAAGTTCAATGGAAATTCGTCTGCTCAATATAATCCTCCTCTACAAGCCATGGGCTGAATAAATTTTTGGAAACACGAATTATTTATTATAAGTTGTTTTGGCAGGTAATTTCAAAATTTATTTGAAATCATGCCGGCTTGTCTATGTTTGTCATTCTGGCTCTTGTCCGCCTCAGGCGGATGAATCCAGAATCTCGGAACGAGTCGTACCGATTTTCCGAATCCCGAAACATCGGGACCGACAAGCGGGAATGACAGATTATGTGGTGTTGATTATAAACTCCTTGGCAAGTCAGATTTTTTATTTTTCGGTAATTCTTCCATCTTTAAGAATCAAAACTTTTGCTGCAAGTCTCTCTGCCTGCACAGCGTCATGTATGGCAATGATTACTGTTGTCTTCTTTCCACTGCCGCTAAGAGCAGGGGATGATGATATATTTAAAATTATATCCTCTATAATTTCTGCATTCCCTTGATCAACCGATGCCGTCGGTTCGTCAAGGAAAAGCGCCTCGGGCTCAATGACCATTGCTCGCGCAATTCCGAGTCTCCGGGTTTCCCCGCTTGAGAGTGTGAGAGCATTTTGATCCTTTTTATTAATCAACCCTACAAAATCCAATACCTTATTTGTCCTTTCTCTAATCTCATCTTTTTCTGTCCCGCGAATCTTCAGGCCGTAAGCCGCATTATTAAAAACTGTGGTATTAAAAACACCAACATCAGGAAGCATAAGGGTTATTTTTCTTTTAAGCTCCATATCGTTTTTTATTGGTTTGCCTTTAGAGAAATAGCTGACGTTTCCTCTGTCAGGATTTTCAAGAAGAGCGCATAACCTTAGAAATGTAGATTTACCGCACCCGTTATGTCCCATTAATACATATATGCCGCCGTCATCAAAGGAAAAGGAGCATCCCTTTAAAACAGGGTGGCCATGATATTCCTTCCATATGTCTGAAACCTTTAAAAACAGGCTCATGTGTTTAAATGAAGCATTCCTTTTTTCTGAAGTGTGTGAAGTATGGCATTTATGATTAATGAAATCGTAAGCAGTATGATGCCGAGGGCAACTGCAAGTTCAAAATTCCCCTTATCGGTCTCCAGGGCAATAGTCGTCGTCATAACCCTTGTGTAGCCTGCAATATTCCCTCCGACAATTAAGATAGCGCCAACCTCAGCCATTACCCTGCCGAATGCCGCAATCACCCCTGAGATTATCCCATACCGCGCCTCTCTCATTATGTTAAGCGTCACCTGAAAAGGAGTGGCGCCGAGCGTTACCGATGCCTGTCTGATAACCGGGTCCACGCTTACAATTGCCGAATGAGAAAGAGATGCCACAATCGGGAATGCAAGGATGCTTTGCGCCAGGACCATTGCAGGCGGAGAATATAACAAATTCATAAAGCCGAGAGGCCCGCTTCTTGACAACAGGAGATAGAGGAAAAGACCGACTACAACAGGAGGGAGGCCCATAAAAGTATTAGTAAGGCTGACGATAAATCCTTTTAAAGGGAACCGCGTTAACCCTGTGACTGCGCCCAGCGGAAGGCCTGTGATAATTGCAACAAAAAGAGCGGCTCCAGACACCTTGAGCGATAAAAATATAATGCCTAACAACTCTGCATCAAGATTAAGTATCAGGAGAAATGCTTTATTAAAACCTTCTGTTATTGAATCCATAAAATACAGGGTTCAAGGATGCAAGGATTCGAGGATTCAAGTGAAACACATGAACCCTTGACCACATGAACCCTTGAATCCTTCTTGTTCTTACTTTGCATTAGGTATAAACAACCGGTTCCCATTTTTATCAGTAAATGTTGAAACGGCTTTTTGCCCTTCTGCTGATATCAGCCAGTTTATAAATTCCAATGCCTCTTTGTATTTAACATGCGGGTGCTTCTCAGGATTTACAGCCATAACCCCGTATTGATTGAACAATGCAGTGTCGCCCTCAAGCACTATCATCATCTCAAGTTTATCCTTATCCTTTGTCGCAAGCCATGTGCCCCTGTCAGTAAGCGTATATGCGCGCTTTTCATTTGCAATCCTCTGAGCTTTTTCCATGCCCTGACCAACCTCAAGATACCATTGGTTTACCTCGTTAGAAGAAACTCTTCCAACGGGGTCTATGCCCGTTTTTTGCCATATGGACAGCTCTTTTGTATGGGTGCCTGATTTATCACCCCTTGATACAAATGGATACGCATTCTGCGCGATTTTACGGAATGCCTCAGAAGCGGATTTTATACCGCGTATCCCGGCGGGGTCGTTCTGAGGGCCGATGATGACAAAATCGTTATACATAACATCATGGCGGTTGACAAACCACCCTTCCTCAACTGCCTTTAGCTCCTGCTCTTTTGCATGAACAAAGACCGCATCAGCATCTCCTCTTTTGCCGATTTCAATGGCTGCGCCTGTGCCGACTGCAACCACGTCCACCTTAATGCCGGTCTTTTTTTCAAACACAGGCAGAATATAATCAAATAAGCCTGAATTCTGCGTGCTTGTGGTTGAGGCGCAGCGTATCCTCTGTTCTGCATATGCGGATGACGCTAAAAATACCGGCAGTATTAAAACCAGCAGAATTTTTTTAAACACAGTACCTTCTTAATGTAAGAAATTTTTTATTATATTCGCTCGCTTGACCCCGTGGCAAAACCACGGGGAATACGCTCACTATCAATTTAACCGGCGCCTGCAGGCTATTCATTATGCGGTTAACCACTCCACCCGGTCTCTTCCGGCGGCTTTTGCATTATATAAAGCAGTATCAGCCTTTTTAATCATATCGTCCACTGAGTTGTCTTTATCCTGCAGGCATGTTATGCCGAGGCTGATTGTGATGCTGACGTCTTCAGCCGATATGTCTTTTACGCGCTGTCTGATTCTCTCAGCAAGTGCAGTTGCATCTGCAAGGTCTGTATCAGGAAGGACAATAAGAAATTCCTCTCCTCCGTAGCGTCCTGGCACGTCATAGATGCGGACTGCATTTTTTATGCGGGATGCCACTTCTCTCAGCGCCGCATCGCCCACAAGATGCCCGTATTTATCATTTATGTTTTTAAAATGGTCAATGTCAATCATGATACAGCTAAGCCCCCTTGCCAGTCTCTTGGCCTTTTTAAATTCTTCAATAAATCTGGACATCACATGCCTTCTGTTGAATATCCCTGTCAGCATGTCTGTTATGGACATATCTTCAAGATGCTGCCGCATTTTTGAAATTTTTTTAACCAGTTTCCGCGTAAAGAAATAAATAAGCGCCGCTAAAAGCAAGGCGGTGACAATTCCAAAAAGTATGATAAAAAGAGTATAGCTTTTCACCTTGCTTCTGATGTCTTCAATATCAAAGGTTATGCTGATGCCGCCTCTCACATCGCCTAATTTATATCCCTGCTTGGCATGGCACGGCAGACATTCCTCTTTAACATCAAGAGGAGCCATGTATCTGAAAAATGTCCTGTTGTTTAGCTGCTCTTCACGGAATACTTCCTTTACTCCCTTTTTAAATAAATTTAATGTCTTTCCCTCAAATTCATCAGGTCTATTATTGGGATTCACCGGGGTTAAACTTGACAAGTGGAATTTAAACAGCCCCTTACGCTCGGAATATTCAGAAATTTCCCTGGTCATCATAGCAGGATTTCTTTTGGTATAAATTTTCCCGTCAATGGTTTTTATGTCCGGATTTTCCAGATACGGATTGGATTCAACCCCTTCTTTTTTCTCAACATATACACCGCCATGCCTGGCATTCCATTCCCTTGTCAGGATTATGCTGTCAAAAAGCGCCCTTGCATGAATTACCACTTCCTCTTCAATTAACTGTCTGGTTACTATGGAAATAGCAAAAAACATCCCTGCTAAAATCAGAGCGATAACCAGAGCGATAGAGATAATGAATGTCTTGTACATCCGGGTTTCATCAGTTGCCATTTTTGATAATCCGCTCCCTTAAAAATATTGATAGATATATTTTACAGCCAAAAACAAAATAACCGCGCCAAGAATTAATTTAATAATTTTTTGAGGGACAAACTTTTGGCATCTTGCCCCGAGGTACATGCCTGCAAAACCTCCGATGCCGAATAAAATCCCCAAGGGCCAGTCAGGCATGGCTGAAATGCCATTGGCTGCCGGGATAAGACTGAAGAATATTCCGCCCGCAGCAGATGTGATAAATGTCCCCATCAGTGCCGCACCGGCTATGGTATAGACAGGCAAATGAAAAACAGCCACACAGAATGGTGCAATAATGGCTCCGCCGCCTATTCCGTAAGCGCCTCCTATAATGCCGACTATAATGGCAAGGATAAACACACTCATGGTATTAAAAGAAAATCTTTCACCCCAGAATTCATACTCCACCTTCTTTAACGACATGGATATAGTTTTCACTACTGCCACGGCAGGGATTCCGGCAGCTATCATGGAATTCTGCTGTTTCTTCATCTCCTCTGCTTTAGCCTTGAATTTCTCTTCCACCGCCGATGATTTTGGCGATTTAAATACAATCTCTTTGACAAGCCGAACTCCGATATAAAGCAGGACACATCCTACAAAAAGTTTAAAAACCTTCGGGTCAGGCAGATAAACAACCCTTAGATAATAACCGAGAAACACTCCGGGAAGCGTGCCTACGATTATCACCCACGTAAGAGGCCATGCCATGCGTCCCTCTTTGATATAGCGGTACACGCCGCTTGGTATTGCAACGACATTGAATACATGATTAGTCCCGCTGACAGACGGCGCGGTGTAATTAAGCACGCTCACCTGAAAAGGAAGCAGGAGAAACGCGCCTGAAATCCCTCCCATTGAGGTGAAAAACGAAATTATCAAAGCGACAAGCGGAGGAAATAATATATGGGTCCTGACTCCTGATATTGGAAATAACACATATAAAGAGTCCATATTGTAATAATTATAATAAATTATTCGGCATAAATCAGGAAATTTTTATGGTATCATTATCTATGCTTGCGCACAAGGGCATTATGGACCTTCATACACATGGAATCGGGAATTACGATACACGCACCAAAAATCCTGAAGACATTCTGAAAATTGCCTCCCTCCACGGCAGGGCAGGCACATCCGCAATCCTTCCCACAGTTTATTCAGGAGCAGTCAGACAGATGCGCGAAAACATGGAAGCGGTGAGGCGCGCTATGCAAGCTCAAGGGGTCAAGGGGTCAAGGGGTCAAGGGGTCAAGAGGGGGGAAAAGAAGATTTTAAATTTAACTCAACCTTCAACCTTCAACCTTCAACCTTCTTCACTGATTCTCGGCGTTCACCTTGAGGGACCTTTCTTAAATCCGACCAAGTGCGGCGCACTAAATAAAGGCTCATTTATAAAACCTTCAATATCAAGCCTTAAAAAACTGATTGACGGGTATGAAGATATTATTAAAATAATCACAATTGCCCCTGAACTGCCCGGAGCCTTGAAAGTCATTAAAAAATGCGCATCTATGGGGATAAGGGTAAACATGGGACATTCTGATGCAACTTACAAACAGGCTCTGGACGGGAAAAAGGCGGGCGCCCGCAGCATAAGCCATATCTTTAATGCAATGCGGCAATTTCATCACAGGGAGCCCGGGCTTGCGGGATTCGGTCTTCTGGATGAAGAGATTTACATAGAAGTCATTGCCGACGGAATTCATCTGAGCCCGGATGTGTTAAGGTTTATTTTTAAGATAAAACCGCATGACAGGATTCTCCTTGTCTCAGATTCAATAAAAGGCGCCAAAGATAAAAAAGGCGCTATATATACAAAAAATGGTGTGCTCGCTGGAAGTTCTATCAGCCTTGCAGATGCAGTAAGAAATTTAAAAAATCTCGGCATCCCTGAAGCAGAGGCTTTAAAGTCAGCAGTAAAAACTCCGAAAAAATATCTAACAGCTTGATTTTTAATAAAATTCAGAGTATTCTGTCTAAAATTTTTCCTTAGCGCGCAATGCCTTTTTATGATATAATTTTTAAAACTATTAAAATATCAAAAGTTAGAAAGAATTTAACCACAGATTACACAGATTAACACAGATTTTAAAGATGTTTTTATAAGGGGGTAAAATGCAAAAATCTATTTTCTTCTTTTCTATTCTGATATTGGCATTTATTACGCCTTTTGCAGTCAATGCGGAAGTAAAGGAGGTTTCGGCAATGGCAAAAGATATACACTGGCTCGGACATGACACATTTAAAATTACCGGCGAAAAGTTAATCTACACAGACCCGTTTAAAATCAAGAAAAAAGACACCGCTGACATAATCCTCATAACCCATGAGCACTATGACCACTGCTCTCCGGAGGATGTAATAAAACTTCAGGGACCAAATACAGCCATTATTACAACTTCCGACTGCGCAAAGAAACTCTCCGGAAATATAAAGACAGTAAAACCCGGGGACAAGATTACAATCGCAGGGATTGAAATAGAGGCAGTGCCTGCTTACAACACCAACAAGCAGTATCACACAAAGGACAAGGGGTGGGTCGGATACATTTTTTCAGTAAAAGGACAGCGGATTTACCTGGCAGGCGATACAGACTACATTCCGGAAATGAAGACTTTTAAAGCAGATATTGCACTTCTGCCCGTATCGGGGACTTATGTCATGACAGCAGATGAGGCTGTTAAGGCGGCGCTTGACATCAAGCCAAAGCTTGCAATACCAATGCACTATGCATCAATCGTGGGGACAAAGGATGACGCAAGGCAATTTGCAGAGGGGCTTAAGGGAAAGATTGAGGTGGAAATACTGAAGGAGGAATAATAAATATTGTTTAACATTGTTTAAGATTGTTCAAACCGTTCAATTTATTTGAACAACTTGAACTATTTTGAACGCCTTTGTCTTTTTTGAACTATTTATAGAAATGGCTGATGCCGGAAAAATTGCCGGGCTTTTATTTAAAAAATATCCAGCGCCCGGAATTGCGCTTAATTTTTCCAATCCGCTTGATTTGCTTGTCGCTACGATTCTTTCTGCACAGTGCACTGATGTACGGGTAAATGAGATTACAAAGACACTTTTTAAAAAATATAAGACAGCGGCTGATTACGCAAAGGCTGATTTAAAAATATTTGAGCAGGAAATAAAGCCCGCGGGGTTTTATAAAAACAAGGCAAAGATGATTATTGAGTGCTGCAAAAAAATTATAAAAGACTTTAGCGGCAAGGTTCCCTCAACCATGGAAGAACTGATAACGCTTCCAGGCGTTGGAAGGAAAACTGCCAATGTCGTTTTGGGAGGCGTCTTTGGAAGGCAGACTATTGCAGTGGATACGCATGTATTACGGGTCTCAAACAGGCTCGGCATTGCCCATTCGGATAATCCTGACAGGGTTGAGGAAGAATTGGTAAGACAGCTTCCTCATGATAAGCTGACTGCATTTAATCTGGCCCTGATACTGCACGGAAGACAGACCTGTAATGCCAGAAAGCCTGACTGCGGGGTGTGCAGGCTTTATGACGAATGCAAATGGACAGGAAAGGCGGCAGTTAGCTGATAGCAATTAGCTGTTAGTTTTTTGCTAACTGCTAACCGCTAATATTAACGCAATTAATAATGTTACATTTGCCGTCATTCCTGCGAAAGCAGGAATCCAGAAATATGTTGATAAAACTGGATTCCCGTTTTCACGGGAATGACAGGTTAGGGAAAAATGAACTATTCTGAAATAAAAAATATTTTCAGGGGTGAAATTATAGGCAAGGAGCTTATTTTTTTTCAATCGGCAGCGTCAACCAATGACGAGGCGCTCCGGCTTATACAGGCGAAAGATAATCCTGAAGGAATAGTTATTTTTGCGGATTCGCAGGAGCGCGGAAGGGGGAGGTTTAACAGAAGCTGGGTCTCACCGCCCGGCGTAAATCTTTATTTTACCGTGGTGCTCAAGCCTCCGCTGCATTCAAAAGATGCCGCGCTTCTTACCCTGATGGCTGCCGTTTCAGCGGTGTCTGCCATAAGAGAATATACCGGATTATATGCCGGCATAAAATGGCCCAATGACATCCTTATCAGAGATAAAAAGGCAGGCGGCATACTTGCTGAGACTAAAACAAATGCAAACGGATTAATTTTTGCGGCAGTCGGCACAGGGCTTAACGTCAATCTTTCCATGAATATGCTGCCTGAAGAAATAAGATCCCTTGCCACTTCCCTGATGAAGGAAAAGGGCGAACCTGTTGACAGGATTAAACTTTTAAGTCATATACTGAGCAGGATGGAGCATTGGTATAAGGCGCTTTTAAATGACGGCAAAAAAATACTGATTGATGAATGTGTGAGATTAAGCTCAACTGTCGGAAACAGGGTGGATATTATCGCCCCTGATGGTGTTAAATCAGGGATTGCGGAGGGCATTAATGAAGACGGCGCGCTTGTCCTGAAATCAGCCTCAGGCTCGGTTGAAAAGATTTATGCAGGAGACGTAACGGT
>JACRGX010000029.1 GCA_016212185.1 Nitrospirota bacterium | reverse complement strand
ATTGATTATGAATTATTGAAAAGAACGGCATAAGTAACAGAAAAAGCAACAGGTAAAAAATGGACAATAGAAGATGTTAAAAAAAATTTTGATGGTAACGATCGAAGTTCTGTATACATGAAGGCGCCGGAAATCAAACCCATTGTAAGCATATTCATTTCCCTGGATGAATGGGTGGTCTGGAATGAACAGGGGTTTTACAATGCCTCAACAAAGGGGGACCAATATGTGGGCTGGCATGTCAACAAGGGTCCTGAAAACAGCGCTGATTACTATACTGCAAGACAGTTCAGGAAATATCTCTATCGTCCTGATGTCATAAAAAACACCCTGAAATCAGGGTCAGGCGATTTGGCAGTCTAGGAGGCAGGACTGCAGGATATAACAGTGGCTGAGCTTATCAAACGGGCGCCTGTTGATGTGAAAATCGCCTCAGTGGATATTGCAAAAGACGGCAATGCTGATATAAAGGTTCGGCTTGGCAAGAATACAACTACAGCCCCTGAACGGATAACCCTTTACATAAACGGGGCGCAGGTATTAACTGAGGCAGAACGGGAATTAAAAGGTGCAAAACCCGGGGATATTCTGAAATATACGGCAGCCCTGTTTGAAAAGAAAAACCACATAAGGGTTACAGTGGAAAACCAGTGGGCGGAAAACAGCCATGAAACCACAGTTGAAAGCGAAACTAAAGGGTCGCAATACGGTAAGGGGACACTCTATGTTGTGGCAGCCGGCATAAGCCATTATCCTGAGCTGCCATTAGAACAGCAGCTTAAATCTCCCCCGCTCGATGCAAGGGGAATAGCCGCACAGTTACAAAAGTTAGAAGGGACACTCTATAAAAAGGTTGATATTAAAATCCTGACAGATGACAGGAATACAATAATAACATCCGATATGGTGGAAAAGGCATTAAGGGAGCAGACAGAGAAGGCAGGGGCTTTAGACACAACGATACTATTTTTAGCAGGTCATGGGGTAACGGATGCACAGGGCAGCTACCACTTTGTAACTGCGGACACAAAGATATTATCCGCATGGGGTGAACAGCTCAACATGAAACAGGGCACAAGCCTTGACTGGAAACGACTGCACAGCATATTGGATAAGACGATGGGCAGACGGGTGGTGTTCGTGGATACCTGTCAGGCTGGAGAGGTGTTTTCAGATAATAAGACAGATATAAAAAGACTTGTAAAGGACATCCATGATGTGAATGCAATAGTATATTCAGGGACATCGAGACAGGATGCAGGGGTTGAAACATCTAAGGGAGGGGTATTTACACTGTCAATGCTCAGCGGCTTTGACGGCAAGGCGGCTTACGATGGAAACATACTGCCGTTCACAAGGTTAAGGGATTATGTGGATAAGGAAGTGCCGAGATTAAACAGAGATATAATGCTCGGCTTGTATCGCGATCTTAAAATCAAACAAACGAAAGAGGAAGATGTGAACTTTGACGGTGTGCAAAAACCAGTGGCTGTTATGCCAACTGGAATGGAGCGGTTTATAATATATGCGAGGTAAGGGGCTTCGTAGTGCGAGACTGTAGTTAATAAATATGAGCTTCAAAAAGATTTAATAGAGGCATACTCAAATGCTGCGATAAAGATAATTCAGGAGATGGAAAAGAAATGGTATAAAGACGAATCACTGGGTGATTGTTTTAAGGTAAAGATTAAGGCAGAGGTGATACCTGATGAAAAGGCGATAGAAAATATATCAAAGAATAAACAAATGACCGATGACCCATCCGCACCGCTTAGTATAAATGTATGGACAGATAAAAAGGAATATAAAGGAAGTGATAAAATAAGGGTCTATATCAGGGGGAATAAACCGTTTTATGCAAGGGTTGTTTATAAGGATGCAGGCGGAAACATGGTTCAACTTTTACCGAATCCTCACAGGGACAATAACTATTTTAACGGCGGCACAATATATGAGCTCCCTTCCGGCGAAGACAAGTTTGAGCTTGAGGTAACTCCGCCATTTGGCGAGGAGGATATAATAGTATATGCAAGCACATCTCCATTGGGTGATATTAGTGTTGAGGCTCAAGGTGGAGTTTATCAGGTAAAGACAGGGGCTGGGGGTGTAGGTGATAGGACAAGGGGCGTTAAGATAAAAGAAAAGACAGGAAGTAAAGAGGGGATGCCTTCTGAGTTTTTTGAAGATAAAGTAGTTGTAAGGACTGAAAGGTAGATATATCATAATAATATGCCGGTATTTGTTTATCAGGCGACAGATAGGACAGGGAAGTTGGTTGAGGGGACTATAGAGGCGAAAGATGAGAGTCTTGTTGTCAACAGGCTCCATGGGCTTCAACTGCTCCCTATAAAGGTAGAGAAGGAAGGAGTTTCAAAGAGTCTTTCATTAAATTTTTCCCTTCCTGCAATTTTTACAGGTGTAAGCAGGAAAGAGTTAATGTCGTTTACCCAGCAGTTGGCAACCCTCAGCAACTCAGGTCTCCCCTTGGATAGAAGCCTTTCAATTCTGACAGAGCTTCAGGAGGGAAAGAGGTTTAAATCTATTTTAGACAATGTCCAGAAGAATGTCCACGGCGGCAGCACATTTGCAGATGCCCTCTCAAAATATCCGAGGGTTTTTTCTAAATTGTATGTGAGTATGGTTAAGGCAGGTGAAGAGGGAGGAGTGCTTGAGGTAATACTTTTAAGGCTTGCACAATTTTTAGAAAGCTCGGAACAATTAAAGGATAATATCCGCTCTGCACTTGTATATCCGACCCTGCTTACAATTATTGGCGGAGGGGCGGTAACAATCCTGCTGACATTTGTCATACCAAAATTCGCAAAGATATTCTCTGACATGGGACAGGCAATGCCTATATCAACGCAGATACTCCTCAATGTGAGTTTTTTTGTGACAAACTATTGGTGGCTTATAATATTAGGTTTTGTATTCATTGGAATTTTTATAAGAGGCTATTTGAATACAGAGGAAGGTAAGTTTAAATGGGATTCACTTAAATTAAAAATACCCCTTATAGGCTCGCTTCAGAGGAAGATAGAGGTGTCAAGGTTTGCAAGGACACTCGGAACGCTTGTCAGGAGCGGTGTCCCTATACTCCAGTCACTATTTATAACAAAGGATACAATTACAAATTCTGTTGTAGCAAAGGCAATGGAGGGGATTCACAAGAGGGTTAAAGAAGGCGGCGGAATATCTGACCCGCTTCGCGAGAGCATGGTCTTCCCGCCGCTTGCCATACACATGATAAAGGTGGGGGAGGAGACAGGTAAGCTTGAGGATATGCTGATAAAGGTGGCAGATACATTTGATACTGAGGTGCAGAGTTCAGTT
>JACRGX010000028.1 GCA_016212185.1 Nitrospirota bacterium | reverse complement strand
TACAATTCTACAGATTTTAAGTGTAACACTTTTGGAGAAAACCCAGATGCTACAAGCATTTTCATCTATGGAGGACTTTGAAATAAATGATGATTTCTGTAACCAGTTGAATTTATTTAAATAACGTTGGGACAGTAGTGAGTTGAAATACAAAATCACTCTCCAATGGTAGTGTTTATGGGAATGGTTAACATTCAACTAAAAAACAAACACAATCTGGTCATAGTTAGTGATCTTGTTACAGGCGAGTATCAGAAAAGACGTGTACTTAGACCTGGGGAGAAATTCGCTATACACTTCTATCCAGAAGCTATCTTTGATAAAGTAACGCCTGATGAGATATCACAGGTAGTTGTCACAGATGATATTGACCGTGTTTATGAATCTGATCCAATAAAATTTCAGCGTATTATAAATGATTTTTGGCAAAAATATAAAAAATAAAATGCCTAACAATGCGGCAAAAATAATAATGAAAAAACATAATTGAAATTCTTCTCTATAAGGTGGTAAATTACACATTATGCTAAGAGTTCACCCAGCAACAGAAAATAAACGACAATTGCGTAAAATGATCGCTTTCGGCTGGTATGGTGGCAAATATAGTCATCTAGACTGGTTGTTACCATTACTGCCTGCGTGTCATCATTATTGCGAGCCATATGGCGGCTCAGCCGCAATACTGCTAAACAGAGACCCTTCTCCTGTCGAGACTTACAACGACATCGACGGTGAAATTGTCACTTTCTTTCGTGTGCTCAGAGAGCAAAAAGACGAACTCTTATACTCCATCGGCATGACGCCGTTCTCGCGAGAGGAATTTCTTGCAGCCATCAAAACGAATGGAAATGGAAAGAATTTATCCCCGCTCGAACGTGCACGAAGATTTTATATTCGCGCCCGTCAAGTAAGAACTGGGCTTGCACAAACAGCATCCAACGGCCGTTGGGCAAATTGTCTTAATACAAGCCGGGCGGGCATGTCAGGTGCTGTGTCAAGATGGCTGGGCAGTGTCGAGGGGCTTGAATACATTGCCACGCGACTTCTCAGGGTTCAGATAGAGAATGATAAAGCCGTAAATATTATTAAGCGATACGACAGCAGAGAAACACTTTTTTACTGTGATCCCCCTTATCCTCATGAATCACGGGGCGATTTAAAGGCATATTCTTATGAAATGACTAATCAGGATCACATTGACATGGCTACAGTTCTTTTAAATGTTAAGGGCAAAGTGGCAGTGTCCGGCTATGACTGCGATATCATGAATAAATTATATAGAGGTTGGAAAGTCCATAAGGAAAGACCCAAAAAAGCTATGTCTATTAAACAGGTACGCCAAGAAATCCTTTGGACTAATTATTGAATTAATGACTACAGAAACTACTTCCTTATATAAATGCCGCGACTTTCTCAATAAACGGTGGCTGCATATCTGTAAAGAGACAGAAGGAAAGTCTGGCAAAGAACCGCTTGGTGATGAATTCAACGAGATTAAAAACTTAATTGCAGATTGCCTTACGAGCAACATTAAGACTTACCACTATGTTCTGCCGACTCAAATATTGAGCAAGTGCGTAAATCCTGATGTTGATAGCCATTCCATTCAAACTGCTTATGGGGAAAAGGGTGCTTTTGACGCGCGCACAATTGCTCATGGCGCTATCGTGCCGTTTGATAAAGCAAACTATAACGTGCTCGGCGGCTCTTCAGAGCCGTACGTTAGTAATCCTTTGCGCTGCCCAGCCATCACAGCCGCCTACAGAAACCAACAAAAGAATAAAACTGATTGGGACAAACTTATAAAGGTACTGGACTTTATAGAATCGACGAATGACAAAAAAGTAACAAAAGCTGTTTTTGAACAAGTTTTATTTGAAGTCCATAAATTACTTGCCGATGTCCGTGTTCTGTATTCGACTCCCAATAGAATCAGTTTGAATCAAACAATTCAAATCGTCAGTCAATTTACTGCTGACAAATCCGGTGGTGACCGCATTGAGGCTGTTTGTACCGCACTTTTCAGAATAATCGGAAAACAGTTTGACCTTTTCGATGAGGTTAAACGCGAAAAGGTCAACGCGGCTGATGCATCATCTGGAATGGTTGCGGATATAGAATGCTGGCTAAAAGGTAATATTGTTCTGCTTATCGAGGTAAAAGACCGTTCACTTACACTTACGCAGCTCGACTCGAAACTGGACATCGCACGTTCACGCAAGATTTCTGAGATATTATTTCTTGCTGAACAAGGAATTGAAAAATCCGAAAAAGAGAAGGCAGAAAAACGAATACGAGATGAGTTCGGTAGCGGTCAAAATATTTATGTTTCAAATTTCATCGATTTTTCTACCGGCATCCTAATCCTTCTTGGTGAAAAAGGACGCGTTCAATTTCTTTCACAAATTGGGGAGGAACTGGATAGAACGAACTCAGCCATCGTTCATAGAAGAGCATGGGCCAATCTTTTAAAAACAGCTTAAAACAATATATAAAGACCAGCGAACCAGGCATTCAAGCCGAGCGGTGTTAAGCATGGTTTGATTTTCATTTAAGGCCTGTTCACTGGCGGCTCAACGGCATTGTTAGGTTTTAAAAAATGAAAAGTGGAAAAGCACGGAATATACCTTGCTCATGTGGAAGCGGGATGAAAAAGAAGCACTGCTTTTGTCAAATGCGAAGACCCCGTAAGACTACAATTCTATTCGATTATGGCGTCCCAGAGGCAATCAATGGACTCCGCATAAGCGAATCTGGCCTCTTTTCATTGCAGTTTGTTGGGAATACAAAACAACCTGCCGCCGCTCATCTTGAAACTACATATGAGCGCATCGGCAAACACCCGAAAGTTGTTCATTATACACCGCTCGACCCGGCCGCGCCTTGGGTAAACCCAAATCTTGTGCTCGAGCGGTTTGACCTTTTGCTCGCGATAGACACCAATACCATTTCAAATTCAAACGGAAGCATTTCGCTCGCGGTTGTCGTTAAAGGCAAGTACCAGATGGTGGGAGAAAACAGACTTGCCCAATGGGAACCTATCCACGCCATTGAGTTTCATAATATTATTGGGCAAGCAGAGAATATTGGATGGAGATCCTTAATTGAGAGCATCATTGCAACCCCGGAGTATAATGGATTAGCTTCAGTTGGCATATTAGTTGACTCGGATCTTGGTAAAATCAAAGAATTTAATTCAAGGAAGCTACCTATCGAAAGCGATTTCTTCCTTCCCCCAAGGTTTGAATTACTCTATGCAACCGCTGATACAGGCTCCGAGTTTGTGGCAAACCTCATGTTGTCTCGGGCAGACAAGGTTTCAACAGCCATTCTCCGACAGATCGTAGGAGGAAAGATTAATCCTGATCAACTTCACCCGGCACACAATGCCCCGTACTCACACTATCGCATATGGACCATTTTGCCAGATCAGGAGAACAATGAAATCAACAAAGAAACCTAACCAGCGGGTGAAACTGACGGATGCTACCGTTTCAGTTTCAGTGGCAATGCAGGAGTGAAGATGCCCCGCAGCTTACCCGTACGTTTCCCCCTCCGCTCTTGGGGGAATGCGGCAACATCAGACTAACAAGAGGTTATTGAAAAACGCCACATGACGATCCTTTATCACTATTGTTCAAACCATGCTTTTCACTCAATCGTAGAGAATCGCAGGATTTGGTTATCATCGCTTTCGCTGTCAAATGACTCAATGGAAGGGAAACTCGTTGCCGAGATACTTGCGCGCATTGCTAAAGCTGACGGTCTTGATCAAGCTGCGACGCAACGGCTTCAAAAATTAGTTTCTGGAGTAGAGCAAGTTATCGATGGCTTGGGCTTCTGCCTTTCGGAAGATGGAGATTTATTGAGTCAATGGCGCGGGTATACAGCTGATGCTACTGGCGTTTCCATTGGATTCTCCAGAGATTATTTCGAGCAGTTCGCAGAGGCCAGCCGATCCCCGGAGAAACCAGGCTTTACATTGCAGAGAGTTGAGTATGACCTTGAGATACAAGAGAGCTTGATAAAACCAACCTATATAGAAATCAAGAAACTCATAAATGAAGGTGCGTTTAAATTCCCGGGGAAGCGCAGCCTTTTAGATGCGCGAAGTGATGATGAAGTAAAAAAAGATAATGAAAAGATTAAGGGCGCATTCTCGCGATTATCGATGACAGCGTTAACCCTTTTTGCAAAACTATTTTTGTTAAAAACTAGGGCGTTTTGTGAAGAACGCGAATGGCGTTTGATTTCTTATTTCGTGAAAACGGGTGACGATATGTGCTCTTTTTGTGCTCTGAATGATCGAATAGTCCCATATAGAGAATTTGAGTTGCTTGAATCAGAAAGCGGTTCCATTGTGGAGGTGATTCTCGGCCCTAAGAACACAACACCCAATTACGTAATCGAAAGCTTTTTAAAGCAAAAAGGCTTCCCTAATGTAACAGTCTTACGTTCTGAAGCTACGTATCGATGATCGTGTGTGCCTGAAGCCAGCGCTCCGCGGCGGCTCAACTGCCTCGTTATAAAAATGTAAATATATTTGTAAATATATTTATTGTATGGTAATATTAAACATATGAAAGAATTCCGGTGGGATGAAGGTAAAAATCAAATACTTAAAAAAATAGTTCTTCCGGCTTTAGTGTGGATGTCATTCCGGCTTGTCCGGAATCTTTCTGATATAATGGCTGAATGAGAGATAGTATCTTTGCTGTGTATATTATGGCTAATGCGAGACCGACCATGTATGTCGGGGTGACAAATGACCTTGCAAGAAGAGTTTATGAACATAAGAACAATCTCAAGCCTGATTGCTTTACCGCTAAGTATTATCTGCATAAACTTGTTTATTATGAGTTTTGTGGTGATAGCTGGAGCGCAATAATCAGGGAAAAACAGATAAAAAACATGAGCAGGCAAAATAAGATAGAGCTTATCAAAGAGGGTAATCCCTTAATGAGGGACTTGTATGAAGACATCTCCGGAGGGATTCCGGACAAGCCGGAATGACTTGTAATGGGGCGTTTTTATTTTAGCAATATGGTATATGTACCCAATGGAAGGCCTGATGAAGCAATAAAAATGAGGTGAAAAATGAATAAGATTAAATTAACAAAAGAAGAAAAAGAAATTGAGAATGCTTTAATGCGCGGTGAATATACCCCAATAAAAGGGAAAGAGCTGGCAAACATAGAAAAAGCTCTTAAGGCAAGGAAAAAAGACAGAACAATGACTATAAGGGTTAACAGTAAAGATATTGAAAAAATAAAATTTAAAGCAAAAAAGTTCGGTATAAAATATCAAAGTTATATTTCAGAAGTTATCCATCAAGTTGCGGAAGCATAAAAAATAAATTTATAACAGGAAAAGGTTTTCTACTCCACCACCCATATCGCGCAATTTTTTGCGTCATGGATAATCTGGCTTGATGTACTGCCGAAGAGAAATTCTTCGGTCTTTGATTTATGGTGCCTGCCGACAACTACGGTGCAGCAGTTTAAACCACACTGAAACGACAGGATTAATTCTGAAAGCGACCCCGGTGCGTCAACGCATACGCGGGTTTTGACCTTCTCTTCCGGGAAGCCCGACTGAATAAGTATCTGGCGATATTTTTCAAGCAGCTTTACGGATTTTTCCGTGGTGTTGCTAATCCATATCTTGCGTTCATCATCTGTCTCAAAAAAATCCTCGCTGGGTTCACTGATGATGCTTAAAAGCGTAACGGTAAAACCGGGGAATCCTCCGACAAAATCAGCGACATAAAGAACGGCGCGTTTTGAGCTTTCCGACTGGTCAACAGCGACCAAAATGTGTTTGTCTCTTATTTTTGCTTCTGTTTCCGGCGCTGTGTTCATGATGATAAAACTCCTTCCTGCACTTCTCCCAAATCTTCAAGCAGTTCCACGGTATTATTGTAATATACCCTGGAGCTTATTGAAAAGTGCATTAAAATGCGGTTAAGCTGTTCCGGTATGTATGGATAAATTTTCTTTAAATTGGTTACGCGGTTATGAAATACGATATTTATGTCGTCTTCTGTCAGGCGGTTGAATTTGTCAGGGGCTTCCCGTAAAAGATACTGAGTGGTTATGTCGCCCCTACCTGTAATATAAATCAGGATATTTCCAAGACCGAAGAGGTCATATCCGAATTTATTTTCACCGTGGCGATAGTTGTAGTCAAAATCAATTAAACGGTAAATTCCTGTCCGGGAATCTTTTATCAGGTGGTCTCGGCGTATGTCTCCGTGTTTTTCGTTGTTGTCATGGAGGAATTTTATTGACTTTATGATTCCTATGAATTCAGAAAGAAGACGCGGATAATGGTTGAAGAAAAAATCCTCGTGATTTTTGCCGGTAAACTGAACTATTTCATCAAGCGTTTTCCCCCGGATGAAGTCCAGAATCCTGAGTGAATTGCCGGCAGAGTCCTTTGTTGATTCACCCTGAACAAAATCCTCCCTGCCGCGGACGAGTTTTAGTATGCGGGCTTCCTTCAAGGGACTGCGGACGCAGTCAAAAACCAGCCCGCCTATCCTTGATTTATATTGCTCGCGGAAGGCCCATTTTAAAATTTTAACATGCCCTGTAGTGAGGTCTATGGCGCGCTTGACCCAGAACTTTTGCTCGTCTTCCATGCCGAAGCGTCCTTCGCGTTCATTATTACGCACGAAATACGGCACGCCTTTAAGCACGACTATGTCATCATAATCCACGCGGAAAAAATCCACCGTGTCTTTAATGCTGATTTTCCGGGGTATGCGTTCAGGCGGGACCCACCGGCTTATCATCTGAAGAAGATACTGTTCAGTGTATATGTTTGCTGAGTGCCGGTTCACATTACGTTTATAGCGAACAGCGTTTATTCAACTCTAACCACGGCCCGGGCTATCCAGAGTTTTTCCCCTCTGCGGAGAATCTGATACCATTTGTTGTCTTCAGACTTGTCAAGTATCTCAAATTTTTCCCCTTTTAACGCCCACCTGACTGTGTTGGATGTAAAGGAAGGGGCATCCCTCAGATTAGCCGCAGTAGCCCTGATGGTTACATACTGTCCGACAAGGGCTTTTGCTTTGCCTGCCGGTTCCTTTGCCTCTGATGAGCCGGCATTGTTCGTGTTTGCAGGTGCGCTTTCATCTGTTTTTGCGCCTGTATCCTGTACGCTGTTTTCTGTTCCCTGCTGTGGGGGAATGACTGCCGTCTGTGTGACAGCTTTTGGAGGTTGTTCATTATTTACCGTTATTGTCACCGGATATCCGGCAATAAAATTCGGCAGGTACCTGAAGCTGAAAAAGCCGGCTAAAATAACCAGCAGTAGCCCGGTAAGCGCAGGCACAAGCCCGACGTATTTTTTAATACTGAGGTCGTCATGCTGAAGGCTTTTTACTGCATGGCGGATATGACGGGGATGGAGAATGGTGCTTTCTTCAAGAAATGCAGCCATTAAAGTCCTTGACATCAGCATATTTATGAGTCGCGGAATACCCTTTGAGTATTTCGGTATTAATTTTCCTGCTTTTTTATTAATCTTGAGGTTTCTCTTGCCTGCCTTGATAAGCCTGTGGTTTATGTAGTCTGAAGTCTCTTCATCGGAGAGGGGGCGCAGATGTATCCTTGTGAGTATTCTTTGATTAAGCTGTCTTAATTTGGACGCCGTCAGCTTTGCTTCAAGTTCAGGCTGTCCTAATAAAACTATCTGGAGGAGCTTATCTTTGTCGGTTTCAAGGTTTGAAAGCAGCCTTAATTCCTCAAGGGTGTCCGCAGGGAGATTTTGCGCTTCGTCAATAATTATAATAACCCGCTTGTCTTCGGAAGACTTCGCTATCATAAAGTCCCTGAATGCTTTTATGATTTCATTCTTGTTTTTCTGTGCAGGCTGTATGTTAAGGTCTTCAAGGACCGAGACCAGAAATTCTTCGGGAAGCAGGCGCGGCGTGAGAATCATTGCAATCTCAGCCTTGGGCTTCCATTTCTCCAGGAATACGTTAAGGAGAGTTGTTTTTCCGCTTCCGGGGTCTCCTATAATTGTCGTAAATCCCTCTTTCTGCTCTATGGAATAATCAAGCAGGAGGAGTCCTTCATTATGGGTGGATGACGGATAGAAATAGGCTGGGTCCGGCGTTAATTTGAAAGGGTCTTCCTTAAGCCCGAAAAAATCTAAAAAGTCCATGTATATTATGCCTTCCTTTATTTGCCGCCCATTGTTGAGACAAGGTCGTATATGGGCAGCATCAGTCCTGCTATTATTACCAGAAAGAGCCCGCCTACCAGAACAATAACTATAGGCTCTATCAGTTTCTCCATTTTTTGCGAGACGTCGTTAAGCCTTTTAAGAAATTCCCTGCTCATGTAATCAAGCTGTTCTGTCAGGTTGCCCGCCTCTTCCCCGATATGTATAAGCCTGGTTACAATGTTGGGAAATAACTCGCCGTGTTTTTTCATTGACTCGTAAATCCTGCTTCCAAGCAAAATATCTTTTTTTACTTCTGTCAGGGCTTTCTTGAACACGAGATTACCCATAAGTTTTATCATTATATCAAAAGATTTGTCAATCGTAAGGCCTGCCGACAGCAGTATCCGTAACTGCTCGGTGAGCAGTGCAAGTATTTTGTTATATACGACAAGTTTAACAATGGGGAGCCTTAATTTGGCAGAATCAATATAATATCTGGTAAGCTCGCTTTTTGTCATGAGCTTGTAAATGACGATAAGGGCTGCAGGCACAGCTAAAAGAACATACCAGTATTTGATGCTGTAATCGCTTGCGGCTATGAGGAGTTGTGTTATAAGGGGAAGGCGGACTGACATGGATTTAAAAAGAGAGGATATCTTGGGGAGTACGTAAATAAGCCAGAAAAGCAGCGCTCCGGTTGTGGTGACGATGGCGAATGTCGGATAAAGCAGGGCTCTTTTTATTGCGGCTTTTAAGTCTTCCATCCTCTGCAGGTGCATTACAATGTCTGAGAGACTTTTTTCCAATTGGCCTGTTTCCTCGCCGATTGCAACAAGCTGTATAAAAATATCAGGGAAAATGTCTTGATGGTGAGATATGGAGGAGGAAAGGCTTGAGCCTAATTCAACCGTCCTCCTGATGTCTGCAATTCTTTCCTTAAACCGTTTGTTTTCTATGGCATCTGCAATATCGGCAAGCGAGGTAAGCAGGGGCAGTCCCGCTTTCAGCATGACTGCAAGGTCGTTTGCAAACCCGATGATATCTTTGGGTCTTATGCCCCATGCTTTAACCTTATTTATAAAGAGCTTGGTGAGCCTGGTGGATTTGCGTATTGATAAAATGTGGAGTCCTAATTGAGATACATTGCTGTAAGCAACGTCCATGTCAACGTCTTCTATGGAGCCTCTGACTATTTCACCTTCTAAATTCAGCGCCTTATAGGTGAAAAAAGGCATTAAATCACAACCCTCATGATTTCTTCTATGCTGGTTATTCCTTCTTTAACCTTTCTTATGCCGTTGAGCTTAAGCGGTATCATTCCGTTTCTTAAGGCGGCGTCCTTGAGTTTGTGCAGTGATGCGCCTTCGGCGATAAGGTCTTTAATCTCATCATTGACAACTACAACTTCTCCGATGGCTATCCTGCCAAGGTAGCCCATGTGATTGCATCTCGGGCATTCTTTTGCCCTGTAAGCAGTGCTTATTTTGTTTTCATCCCCAGGTTCAATCAAATCCAGCGACATCAGTTCTGCCTGAGACACTGTATAGGATTCTTTGCAATGCGCACAGAGCTTTCTGACAAGCCTCTGTGCAATTACGGCGAGAAGCGATGAGGAAAGCAAAAATTTATCAATGTCAAAATCAAGAAGCCTTGGTATGGAGGTAATGGCGTCATTTGTATGCAGGGTGCTTAAGACAAGATGCCCTGTAATAGACGCTCTGATTGCAATTTTTGCGGTTTCCTCATCTCTTATTTCACCGAGCAGCATTACATCAGGGTCCTGCCTCATGAAATTTCTTCCGGCAAGCGCAAAATCGTAACCTGCCTTCAGATTGACTGCTGTCTGTTTGACAAAACTAAGCTTGTATTCTACAGGGTCCTCAACGGTAAGGACATTTCTCTCAATGAGATTAACTTCTCTTAATGCCGCATAAAGGGTTGTTGTCTTACCGCTGCCCGTGGGTCCTGTAATCAGGATGATTCCGTAAGGCTTCTGAAACAATGCACGCAGGCGTTCTGCGTTTTCAGGGTCAAAGCCGAGATTGCTTATCCTGAGCAGAGGACCGGTGCCGGCAAGGATTCTGATAACAATGTTTTCACCGTAAATGGTGGGGATTGTTGATACGCGCATCTCATGTTTTTTGTTCAGAAAGGTCAGGGAAAAAGACCCGTCCTGCGGGAGCCTTTGTTCTGAAATATCCATTGTAGACTGCACCTTTATCTTTGTCACAATGCCGTTGTATGCGATTTTAGGGATGCAGAAGCCGTGCTGGAGCACACCGTCCACCCTGTAAAAAACATCAATGGTGTCTGTAGTAGGCGTGATGTGTATGTCGGTTGACTTCCTCCGTATGCCTTCTATTATCAGGTTCTGCGCCAACTCGGCTATCACATTTGCAGGCGGCGTCACGGCGGATTTTATGTCGTCAACTGCCTTATTAATGCGCTGTTCAACCGGGTTTTCAAGAAAGAAGTAAGACCTCTCAAGCGTCTCATGAAAAGACTCTGCGTCAATCATAAAGACCTTCGGCTGTTTTCCCGTCAGTTTTGAAGCTGTGTCTATGGCCAGTATATTGGCGGGAGTGGTTATCCCTATTTCTATGATATTGTCTGTTATGCTTAAGGGAATAAAACCTGTTTTTTCCGCAATATCTTTTGGTATGAGCTTGATGACATCTGAGGGGATTGTATATTCGGAGAGGTTAATGAACGGGATGCCTGCCTGTTCTGCAAGGGCTTCGGCTATTTCATTTGCCGAGACAAAACCGAGTTTTACAAGCAGGTCGCCCAGAAGGTCTCTTGTTACCTTCTGATGGGCAAGCGCCATCCGCACTCTATCTTCAGTTATCAGATTTTTTTCTTTTAAAAGCTGTCCTAATTGCATAAAAAAAGTTAAAAGTTATAAGTTAAAAGTTATAAGTTATGGATTAAAAAATATTAATTCATTTATTTTTAACTCTTAAACTTTATTTAGTTATTCGCCAGCTTCGGAATAAGCATTATCACAAGCTCTTTTTTCTCATAAGTTTTTTCTACGCTCTTAAAAAAATACCCTAAAAGAGGTATGCTGCCTAATATAGGCACTTTGTTTTCCGTTAATTCTTCCTTGCTGTCTATGAGCCCTCCGATAATGACCATCTGCCCGTCTGAAATCTTGACTGTGGTGCTCATCTCCCTTAAATCAACAGTAGGCAATTTTATTTTTGTTGTGCCAAAAGTCTGCTCATCAAACGTTACAAGGTTTGAAATAATAGGTGTTATGGTCATTGTTATTTTTCCGTCCTCGCTGATGAACGGCACCAGTCCGAACATGACTCCGGAGAGAATAGACTTCTCATTTGTGGTGAAAGTGGTGGTTGAGGCGCCTCCCTCAGAGGTTGTGGTTGACTCAACCTTTGCGAGGTAGGTCGTACTTCTGCCGGCGCTCAGCATGGCTGTCTGCCCGTTCATGATGTTTACCCTTGGATTTGAAAGTGTTTTTACATTTCCCTGTGTTTGCAATGCCCTAATGACTGATGTAAAATCACTGCCGGTAATTCCTATCTGGATATTCTTTCCGATGCTGCTGACGACATCTTTGAAATTTGAAGAGGCTATGTTGACAGTGCCGGCGCCCCGCCAGTTGCTTATAACACTCCAGTCAATGCCGTATTTTAATGAGTCAGACAACTGCACCTCAATAATGCGAGCCTCAATAAGCACCTGCCTGTTGAGAACTTTTTGCAAATTAGACAGGTAGTTTTCAATTTTTGTGAGGTCTTTTTTTGAGGCTGTAACCATGATTGTTCCGGTCATACGGTTAATGGTAAAACTTGACACAGGCACTGCGGCGGCTCCGGCTGGCGCTGCTGCCGACGCAGGGAGAAGGGTCTTTAATGAATTTTCAAGCGCATCCCAGAATTGAACAGCCGTCTTGTCCGAAGCGGATTTTAAGGAGACGTCGCCTTTAACTGCGCCTGATGTGCCTGAAGACGCACCGCCGAGGATATCGCCACCGACGCCAATGGAGTAATCATGTATGACGCCAGGCTGTCCCAGCTCAAATATTTTTGTATCCATGAACTTGACTATCAGTATGTTGTCCCTGATTGCATAGAAATAATCTACGGAATCAAAGATTAAGTTCAGCGCATTCTCCACGCTTATGCTGTTCAGGGTCATGGTTATAGGCAGGTCGGGATTTACGCCCCGCTCCATAACAAGGTTGAGGTTTGCCGACTCTGCGATTGTGTACAGGACATCTCTTAATGGTGTATTTCTTGCCGCAATTGTGACAACCCTGGTCTGTGTCGGCAGGATATCTTCCTGCACAGGCACAAAATCCGGAGATTTAAGCTCGGGCTCTTTAATTTCCAGCGGGGGTTCTTTATCCGTTAAAGCGGGAGTGACTTCAGATTTTTTGGGCTGCTGCGAGGAGGCGCAGGAAAGCAGCATCAGAGCGCAAATCGCTGAGCACAAAATACTTCTTATCACAAAATCCCCCCATCCCCCCTTTAGCAAAGGGGGGTGAGGGGGGATTTTTTTCATTATCCTTTGAATTTTGTATCTCACTTTATTTTTTCCATGTACAGCCATTGTTCCTGAATCTCTCCTTTTTTGTCACCCCGCTTTGTTAATAATACCTTATCGTGCTCTATCTTGGCTACTTTCATTCCGTCAATACGGTCGCCTTCTTTTACGAGGGCGCCTTTTATAATTGCCATTTTAATTTTGTCTTGTATGACGATAAGAGATAAAATATTTTTGCCGGCTTGCGGAGCTACTGAATCCAGTGATACCGTAGGGAAGCCTCCCGCACTGCCGGCAGAGCTGAAATCTATGGGGCTTTTTGATATCCCGCCTTCGGAAACTCTCTGTTTTGGTTTTACAGCAGCGGCAGGCGGTTCGGACTCCAGCATCATGCTTTCATTTTCTGAAAGACTGCCCCTCACGTTGCTTCTCAGCGAGGATAAAAGCCCGGAGAATGATTTATCGTCAAAATGGATGAGATTTGTCATTAATATAAATATTATAATTAAAATCATGGGAGAAATGAATAATATTTTTGTTTTATTGTCCATCTGTTGCCTTTACCTCAATCAATGGTAATTTCAGGACCCCCCGTATATTAAGGACCACATTCCCCGGTGAGACCTTTGATAAACGGAAATAATTTATTTTAAAATCCGGGATAGTCAGGGATTCTAAAAAAGCGATGTAATCTACGACTGCTTTATAACTGGTAACAGGCGCGGTGATTTCAACCGGAAGCGATTTTTCATCAGCGGTTTCTGTAAATGCTGATAAGTTTACTGAAGCTCCTTGTAAATTGGTTTTAATATCATCCAGAGATTTATAAAAGAGATTTTCTGAATATGCGCCGCTTATGTTTTGCTTCAGATACTCTACGCCGTATTTTGTCCACGCATCCATTTTATCTATCTGTTTTTTGACTATGCTTTTATTGATGCTGATATTTTCAACAGCGCTGATGGAATCGTCAAGGTAAACATTGTAGTTGTGCATTATTATCAATAAGAATATTGACAGGGCAAGGGCCATGCCGCTTATCAGGTAAAGCCAGAAGATATGTTTAAGATAATTAAGGTATTGCATTACTTTCTTCCCGCCGCCTGTCCTGAAATTTTATAATTCATTCTAAACGAAAAGATTTTTTTGTCAGTGTCCGCTGTTTTCTCGGTTATGCTTGTATTTTTAATCCTGCCGATTGAAATGAGCAGGTACTGAAAGGCTTCCTGCGCAGAGGCGTATGTGTCCGCTCCAAGCGTTCCGGTTATTAAAATAGAAAATGAATCGTCCGCCGCATTGGCCTCTATGACGTCAATTTTGGATGTTTTCAGGTCCATTTCCGACAGTGCGATTAATAACGGCTCAATTTCAGGAGAAGCCTTATTTATAAGGTTCAGCACCGGCAAATAACGCTTAAGTTCAGCTTCTTTTGCAGTATACTCAGAGAGTATTTTTTCTATGCCTGTATTGCTTTTTTCAGCTGAGCGGAGAAAGTCCCTTTTGTCAAAAACAGTATTTGCTTTATACAGCAGAAAGCTGAGGCATAAGACAGTCAGCACGATAAAAGCCCTGATTGCATGTAACATATAATTTCTCAGCGTATAGAGGTTTTTGAATTCACTGCTCAGGATATTTGATGCCTTTGAGGCTGAAAACGAGTAAATGGGCACAATGTAGTCGTTGAATGTTTCTTTGGTGCACTGCATATAGTCGGGCTTGCGGAAGCCCGCAGCCGGCGCAAGAGGTAATGCGGTGACGTTGTAAAGCGCGGATAAATTGCCTGCAAGCAGAATCAGTCCCGGATTTATTCTGAAGTTCTGGAAACAATAATTGATTGTCATGTTAATGTCCTGAATATCCAGATCCGTCAGGTCTTCGCTTAATGATTTGAACTTTCTTATAAAATAAATTGCGCCTTTTTTGATGAGAAAAGCGGTCTTCTCTGTTTTTGTGCCCAAGACGCCGAGCAATGCTTCGTCCCTTGATTCAAATATCGGGACGGCGGAATAGACAGTGGGATATAAGGCCCTTACAACCTTGTCGTTGTCATAGAATCTTTTAACTAAATTTTTTATCTCATCGTTCCTGGCGGCAAAGTAAGAGACCTCCATAATCTTTTTGTTTTCTACGACGCGTTCACCGATAAGCGTATATATAAATGAAAAATCTTTCAGCTCGGTGGTTCTCCTGATTTCCGATTCTACGACTTTTTCAAGATGCTTTGTCTTTACAACAGGGATGGTGATTACGTTATGGTAGGTTTCCTTGAAATCGTAAGTGACGATAAATTCTTTTGACCGTTCTTTTTTCAGGTAAGCATCAAACTGGTCCTCGGGGATAGTTTCTGTCTGACTGATTAAGAAATTTTTCCCCTTAAAAGATGCATGAACTATTTTAATGTTTTCTTCTTCAAAGCTGACCGCAACGGCCTTTCCCAAATACCCTCCTTTTATGCTGTTAACAGGGTCTGAGTTCTGACATATTTTAGCACATGTTTTGACCTGTTGCTATATAAATTAAGGATGCGTTATCCGCCCATCAACTTCTTAACGCTTGGGAACGCCTCCATGTTCGTATGCGGAATGAACAGTCCTGAAACATATTCATCCATAAATGAACGTGATACCGACAGCTCAAGATAAGTCATCTTTCTTGCTATTTCCTCCGCCTCTTCACGCATTCTCCGTGAAAGCATGCAGAGATATGCGCCTGTTATGGATGTATTCCCCAGAAATTCAAATTTCTCCCTTGATATATCAGGAAGCATGCCGAGGATTATCGCCTTGTTTATATCCAGAAACTTGCCGAAACCTCCGGCAATGTATACTTTGCGCACATCATTAAAGGTAAACCCGACTTCCTTAAGGAGGATAGAGCATCCGGCATAAATGGCTGCCTTTGCCCTTATTATATTTTCAATGTCAGGCTCTGTGAGGACGAGATCCCTCCCGTTTTCCTGATACAGCACAAATTCAGCGCCGTCTTCGGCCTCTCTCACCCGTTGTGAGATGCCTTTCTGCAATTTCCCCTTCTGGTTTAATATACCGGTTAAAAACATCTCAGCAGCCAGGTCAATCATGCCCGAGCCGCATATCCCGATGGGTGCGGTGCCGCCGATTATTTTTATTTCGGGCTCAAGCGTTTTACGGTCCATCACTACGTCTTCTATCGCCCCCTCTGTGGCCCTCATGCCGTGCTTAATCCCGCTTCCTTCAAAACAGGGGCCTGCCGAGCACGCAGCCGCAACAAGGAATTCAGAATTGCCGAGGACAATCTCGCCGTTAGTCCCTATATCAAGGAAAAGGCAGAGCTCGTTTTTTTTATGCAGTCTTGAAGCTAAAACGCCGGCTGCGATATCTCCTCCAACATAACTTGCAACGCACGGGAACGTATAGACAGGAGTATCGGGATTTATTTTTATTCCAAGCTCTCCTGCAAAAGAAAGGGGGAAGACATTTGCAGTGGGGATGTAGGGTTCTTCCCTGATTGCGCCGGGGTCCAGCCCTAAAAAAAGATGGGTCATAGTTGTATTTCCCGCAGCGACAACATTATCTATGGATTTAATATTTATATGATGGTTTTTCCTCAGAAGCGCGAGCATGGCGTTAATGTCCGATATAACCGTGTGGTTGAGGTGTCTTAGTCCATTGTGCTCTGATGCGTAAACAATTCTTGTGATGACATCATCCCCGTAATTTATCTGGGAGTTGTAGGTGGACGCAATATCTATAACATCGCCGTTGTTCAGATTGACCAGATAAACTACTAATGTAGTGGTTCCGATATCAATTGCAATGCCGTACTGCCTGGATTTTTTGTCGCCCGGGAAAATATTTGTGATTTCATTGCAGTTTTCGCTGTAAATTACGGACAGCGTTATCTCCCAGTTGCTCTTCCTCACTTTTTCCGCCAGGCCGGTCAGAAATCTGAACGGTACCCTGAGGCATCCGAGCCCTTTTGAAACGAGCTCTCTTTTGAGCCTTTCAAGGTCGCTTATATTGTCATCAAGCGACGGGGCAGGGAGATGAAGGACTATCCTTTCAGTAAGAGGCTCAATTTTTACGCCTGTTGAAGGCAGAAGCGCCTGAAGGTCTTTTGACCTGCCGGTGGCAATCCGGCCCTCAAGCGTAAGATGTGATTCTTTTGGTATCTCAATTGAGAGATCCCCCAGAGGAAAGCTCTGGCAGGCAAGGGCATAATTTTTTTGGAGCTCTTCCTGCGTAAGCTTAATCGCTGAACGGGCGTTAACTTTGCCGGACCTGATGACTATCTTGCATTTGCCGCAGGTGCCTTTGCTTCCGCAGGAGGAGGTGAGAAAAATGCCCTCATTTTTAAGAGACTCCAGAATGGATTTGTCAGGCGAACCTGTTATTGTCCTGCCTGAAGAAAGGGAAATTTTCATTCAACCTTCATCCTTCAACCTTGGTTGTTCTTAAAGCTCCTTCACCGCATCCACTGCATGATATGTGAGAATGAGGTCGGCGCCTGCGCGTTTCAGTGAGGTCAATATCTCCATCATGACTTTTTTCTCGTCAATCCAGCCTAATTTTGCGGCAGCCTTGACCATTGAATATTCCCCGCTCACATTGTATGCCGCAACCGGCACATCAAACGTATCCTTTACATCAGAGATTATATCCATGTAGCACATCGCCGGCTTAACCATTACAATATCAGCGCCTTCTTCTATGTCAAGGGCCGCCTCTTTAATTGCCTCCCTCCTGTTTGAAGGGTCCATCTGATATGAGCGCCTGTCTCCAAACGAAGGGGTTGACTCTGCCGCCTCCCTGAATGGAGAGTAGAACGCGGATGCGTATTTCGCCGCATAACTCATTATGGGAATGTTATTAAACCCATTTGCATCAAGGCTGTTCCTGATTGCCGTAACCCTCCCGTCCATCATGTCCGAAGGGGCTACCATGTCAGCGCCTGCCTTTGCATGCGACAAAGCCTCTTTGGCAAGGAGTTCAAGTGTAGGGTCGTTTAATATCTCTCCGTTTTTTACAATGCCGCAGTGTCCGTGGCTCATATATTCACAAAGGCATACGTCTGTGATAACGGCAAGCTCAGGAGCCTTGTCCTTGATGGCCCTTATAGCTTTCTGAATGACGCCTTTTGCGCTGTATGCTTCTGAAGCGCGATGGTCCTTATGCTCGGGAATGCCGAAAAGCAAAACGGCAGGGATGCCGAGTTTATAGACCTTTTGCGCATCTTTAACTGCTTCATCCACGGACAACTGGAAACATCCCGGCATTGAGGATATTTTTTTTCTGACGCTTTTTCCAAAAGTAACAAACATGGGATAAATAAAATCTTCCGGCCTAAGATGCGTCTCACGCACCATGCTTCTGATTACTTTGTTTATCCTCAGCCTCCTTGGCCTGTGAATTGGAAATGACATAATTGACTCCTTTGTGTTTTATTGTTTGTATAAGTATAGCATATTCACCGGCGTCTATTAGAAATGAGAAATGAGGACTGCGAAGTAGCTGCTCCGAAGCATCGGAGCGATTGAAAACGCAAACTAAAATTTGCGGCTGCATCACTTTTCATTTCCATACGGTTCAATATGCACAATCACATCCACAACAGAAGAAAAATTTTTCTTAATGCATTCTTCTACGGAATCAGCCAGTTCATGCGCCTTCTGTATTTGCACTTCCGGGTCAACGAGGACATGCAGGTCCAGATGAATTGCGTCTTTTTTGCCTCTGGTCCTTATTTCGTGGCATTCCCTTATGCCTTGTATCTGCATGACGACCCTGTTTATTTCCAGCGCATCAAGGCGTGCGGCGTCGGTCAGAACTTCTGCTGCAGACCTGAGTATTTCAAAGCCCATCCCCGCTATCATAAGGGCAATTATGACGGCAGCGATTGAATCAATGACAGGATAGCCGGCCTTTGCCGCGATAAGGCTGACGATGACAGACAGTGAAACAAAGATATCCGTCCTTGTATGCAGGGCGTCTGCAATGAGAAAATCGCTCTGAAGTTCCCTGCCTTTTCTTTTTTCATAAATCATTACAGAAGTGTTGACAATAATGGTCACCAGCATAATTATAAAACTCATGGTTGTTACTTCAATGTCCGCGGGGCTGCTGAAATTATGATAGGCCTTTTTTAATATCTCATAGCCGCCTAAAAAAATAAGCACTGCTATTGCGATAGTTGAAAGGGTCTCGTATTTTTTGTGTCCGTAAGGGTGGTTTTTATCAGGCGGCTGGGCGGCTATCCACGTGCCGACAAGCCCGATGACATTGGATGTCCCGTCAAAGAATGAATGGAAACCGTCGGAGAACATGCTTACCGAGTTTGTCAGGTAGCCATAAGTTATCTTTGCCGCGGCAACAGCCATGTTGAGGATTAATGTGTAAATCAGGACCTGCCTGACTTTCTTAAGCCTCTGCATAGGATAATTATAAACGAAATTTAATGGTTCTTTGAAATAAATTTTTTATTTATTTCTAATTGTAAAAAACACCTTGATTTATTTTAGAAAATATTGTTAAATTACGAAATAAAAGTATTTTTATTTAGACAGGTGGTATTCAAAAAGCAGGGGCTTTTTGATGTCTAAAATAGCAAAAAGGATGTACTGATGTCTTCACAAAATCTGCAACTTTCAGACCTTAGAAAATATAAATATTTTTCAAGTCTTTCCGATAATGCCCTTGAAATCTTTTCAAAAAGAATCAGAATGGTTCATTTCCCTACCGGCAGCGAGATCATAAAAGAAGGCACTGTGGGGAAGTCCTTCTATTTTGTGAAGGAAGGGCAGGTTGAGGTGACCAAAAAGACAAAAACAGGGAAGGAGGAGAAGATTTCCGTTATCGGCAGCGGTCAGGGCGTTGGCGAGATGGCGTTGCTGACCGGTTCTGTGCGCGCAAGCTCTGTCTGGGCAGTAACCAATGTTGCGCTCTATGAGTTGTCAAAGGCGGATTTTGAAGAAATTGTATTGCATGAAGCATTATTCAAAAGCATGCTTCTTGACAAGGTAAATAGTTATAAGTATTACGCTGCGATAAAGTCTCTCCAGCCGTTTGAACTTCTCCCGCCTGATAAAATGTATGCCCTTATGGAAAAGCTGGTGGAAAAGAGATATTCTCCCGGAGAAAATATCATAGTACAGGGAGAGAAGGGCAATGATTATTACATCATTAAATCAGGCCGTGTTGCAGTGTTAAAAACTAAAAAGGGTGACGATGCGCCAATACAGGCGGCGCTATTGGGAGACGGGGAGGCTTTTGGAGAGGAGGCTCTGATCCGGGAAGACCCGCGAAATGCAACCTGTCAGGCTATAGAGGAGACAACGCTTTTTGTACTGGATAAGAAAGATTTCAATCAGATTGTGAAGGCGTCGTTTTTGGAAAATATTTTTCCTGAAGATATTCCCCTAGATACATATCTAAATGAGTATGTGATCATAGATGCACGCATACCGGCTGAATATGAGGAAGAACATATTTATGGGGCAGTAAACATCCCGGTTGAAACATTACGCGAGCAATGTGCCGTATTTGACAGGATGAAACAATACATTACTTATTGTCTCAACGATTCAAGAGGAATGGTTTCAGCGTTTCTCCTTAAAAACCGCGGCTTCAATGCAAAATGCCTGAGGGGCGGGGTAAGCGGCTGGCTTGGCCCTGTAGTAACCGGCTCAGACGGCATCTATATGCCTGAATAGTGCGATTAATTTTTCAACCCCTTACTTCCCGATACAAAAATCGCTGAAGATTTTATTCAAAATGTCTTCGGGCGTGGTTATGCCGGTTATCTCTCCGAGGGCGTCAAGGGCTTCCCTGAGCTCAACCGAGAGAAATTCAGGTGAAAGCTTATTGTCAACGCCTTCAATAAATGAATTCATGGAGGCAAGCGCTTTTTCCAGCGCATGAACGTGTCTGATGTTTGTTACAAGTCTGGAATGTGACGCCTCTCCGCCTCCGGCATCTGAAATTATGTTCATTATCTTATTTCTTAATTCATCAAGACCGGCGCCTGTAAGAGCGGAGGTTTTGATAATTTTTTGCTCTGGTTTGTCATTCCGGGCTTGACCCGGAATCCAGTGTTCAAAAGTTCTGGTTACCCCGATTAAGTTTGCCTGCGACTTAGATCGGGTGTCGGGAGACGACGTCTGGATTCCCGCTTTCGCGGGAATGACATTTTCTTGTCCTACGTTTTTCAAGTTTAATTTTTGCTTAAGGTCTGTTTTATTTATAACTAATATTGTGTTTTGCGAAGCTGACCTTTCAATCAACTCCCTGTCCGTATTATGCAAGTCTTCGCTTCCGTCAAGGACAAGGACCACCAGATCAGCTCCCTTCATGGCACTGAGGCTTCTTTCCACGCTTTCTTTTTCGGCAATGTCTTTTGCCTCTCTGATGCCTGCGGTGTCCATAATCCTGACCGGGAAACCATTAATGTCCAGATATTCTTCAATAACATCTCTTGTGGTCCCCGGCATCTCAGTCACGATGGCCCGGTCATGCGTAAGAAGCGCATTAAGGAGTGAGGATTTTCCAACATTCGGCCGGCCGATGATAGCAGTCTTAAGCCCTTCCCGTAAAATCATTCCATGCCTTGAGCCTTCTATGAGTTTTGTAATTTCACCGCATATTTCCAAAGCCTTTTTCTGCATATCGCTTAAAGACGGTGATTCTATGTCTTCTTCAGGAAAATCAATGTGCGCCTCAACAAAAGCGGTGAGTTCAACCAATTTATCCCTGAGTGAATGTATTTTTTTTGAAAGCCCTCCGCTAAGCTGTTCCATTGCTGCCTTCTGACTTTGCTCAGTCGCTGAATTGATTGCATCCAGAACCGCCTCTGCCTGAGCAAGGTCAATTCGTCCATTAATGAGAGCCCTTTGCGTGAATTCTCCGGGCATTGCAAGTCTTGCCCCGTTTTTTAATACGAGCTCCAGCACCCTGCGGAGAGGTACAGCGCCGCCGTGGCAGTTTATTTCCACAACATTTTCTTTTGTGTATGTATTGGGCGCGCGCATTATGGAGATTAATACTTCATCCACAATTTCTTTGTTTGAATTTATGATATGGCCGTAAATAATTTTATGTGAGGGCGTTTGTTTAAGACCCTTGTTTTTTGGCGAGGTGAATATCTTCTCTGCTGTTTCTATTGCATTTTTGCCGCTCAGTCTTACAATCCCGATGCCTCCTTTGCCTGAGGGAGTTGATATAGCGGTTATGGTGTCGTCAAAACAATTCATAACTAAGAGCTATCAGCTATGAGCCATAGTTTTATTCGCATAGTACTGCTGTGCAATTGCAAGGAGATTATTCACGAGCCAGTAAAGGACGAGACCTGCCGGGAAGGATAAGAACATGAATGTGAAAACAATCGGCATAAACATCATCATCTTTGCCTGCATTGGGTCCATGGTTGTCGGGGTCATTTTCTGCTGGATTACCATTGTAATTCCCATGACTACCGGAAATATATAATACGGGTCTTTTACCGAAAGGTCGGTTATCCACCACATAAAAGGCGCGCCCCTGAGTTCAATGGCTTTTGCAAGGACATTGTAGAGGGCAATGAAAACCGGTATTTGAAGAAGCATCGGCAGACAGCCGCCCATTGGATTTACCTTGTGTTTCTTATAAAGTCCCATGAGTTCTTTCTGCATTTTCTGTGCGTCCTTTTTATACCGCTCTTTCATTTCGGCAATCTGGGGCTGAATGTCTTGCATTTTTTTCATTGTCTGCTGGCTTTTGTGCAGGAGGGGGATAAACGGTATTCTGACTATTATGGTGATAAGCACTATGGTCCAACCATAATTGCCGATGAATTTATAAAAGAATTTCAAGACCCAGAAAAGCGGCATTGCCACGATTGTAAACCAGCCGAAATCAACCATGTGTTCAAGCTTAAGATTCAGCGCCTTAAGCTTGTCATATTCTTTGGGCCCTGCATATAAAACAAAATCCTGTTTCTGAGGGCTGAGTTTCAGGGCAATCTCAGGTGTTGTGCCGTCCTTCCAGACGGTTGCGCCGAGAACTGCCGTACGCGGGACGATTGCGGCAGTGAAATATTTATCTTCCTGCGCTATCCAGAAGATATTGCCAGTGAAATTTTTTGTTTCTTTCAGCTTTTCATCAAACTCGCTCCTGTCTGTGTCAACAAGAATAACGGGCCCCCGATGAAGCCTGTCTGCTTTTTCAACAACGCCGAAATTGGTCCCAACGGCTAACGAATAGGCGGGTGAATTGACTGTCTCTATGGAGAGGTCAACATTGTAACCGTCATTGTAGAAGATAAAATGTTTTGTTATGCGCATTCCCTGATAGTCGTAATTAAGGATTACCTCGCCTTTTGATTTATCTTTATTGAGGACGAGACTGTCTGTATTTGACTGATAGGTTACTCTTTGAGGAAAGTCCCTTTCTGCGCCTTCAAACAGCAATGAAAGCGGAGGAATTGTCTCCGGCTGTTTTAACATGGAAAGGGCAATGCCGTTTTTATCTTTATATTTTTTAAGCTCCCATGATTTAATTACTGCGCCGTTAGTTGTAAACACTGCTTTATAAAGGTCTGTCTCAATGGTAATATCCGCTCCAGTTGTCTTGACGGGAACGGGCACTTGAGGTATCTGCGGAGCAACGGACGGAGTTTCTTTTGCAGGCGCTGTTTCTGATTTTGGTTCTGCTTTTTGAGCCTGTTCAGGCTGCGGCACATTCTTTGGCTGGAAAAAGTATGAAAATGCGACAAGAACCAGAATTGACAGCGCTACGGCTAAAAGAGTGCGTTTTTCCATCAGTTTGCCTTTTGAGAATCCCGATATATCGGGACCGGGTCATATCCGCCCTGATGAAAGGGGTGGCATTTTACAATTCGTTTTGCTGAAAACGACAGACCTTTTGCAATACCATGTTTTTTTACCGCCTCAAGACTGTAAGCCGAGCAGGATGGATAAAATCTGCATGAAGCCGGCAGAAACGGAGATAAATATTTTTTGTAAAAATTTATAATGATAATTACAAAGTTTTTCAATTTTCCCTTAATTGATATTCCCTGTGGCAAGACCACAGGGAATCTAATGTATGGATTTTCTTTATCATATTCGCTCGCTTGACCCCGTCCACGGGGAATACGCTCGCTATCCATTTAAACAGCCGTGATTATTCTGGCGCGCAGAATATTATCCTGATACGGTAAGTTTTTTCCTGCCCTTTGCCCGTCTTCTTTTTAAGACTTTTCTGCCGCCGCTTGTGCTCATTTTCTCAAGAAAACCGTGAGTGCGCTTGCGTTTTTTGTTATGGGGATTGTAAGTAGTATATGTCATCCTGCCTCCATTATTAAAATCAAAATTAATGAATCAATGCTTAAAACTAAACTACTACTATAATATATTTTATCCGGATATGTAAAGAAAATTAATAATCAAAAATTAAGGATGGGAAGTTTTGGTATTGTACAGGGAAGGATTTAATTCCCTTGCGATATTAAAATGTTTCATTGCCTTATCGGCATGACCCATAGATTTGTACACAATCCCTAAATTCAAGTGAGTTGCTGCGTTGCGCGGGTCTTGCTTCAATGCAACCTGATATTCCTCCATTGCTTCATTAATCTGCCTTTTATAATAGTAGTAGGCAAATCCAAGATAATTATGCGCTGCTGTAAAATCAGGCTGTAATTTTATTGCGATTTTGTAATGTTCTATTGCCCCGTCTATTAAACCTTTATTTTTGAGAACATTAGCGAAACTGAAATGGATTTCTGCGATATAAGGGTCTATCGTCAGCGCAGTTTGATATTCTGATACTGCATTGTCAATAAGTCCCAAATCTTTGTAGGTATTGCCTAAGTTGTAATGCGCTTCTGCATTTTTTGAATCTAATCTTGCGGCATTTTGGAACTGTTCAATTGCTTTAGCATATTGTTTTAATTTTTTATAGGCAATGCCGATGCCATTGTAGCCTCTTGCTTTATTTGGACTTTTGCTGACTACATCTGTCCATAAGCTCATTTCATCCTTCCAAACGGCATTTCTCTGATAAGCGGCGATGGAAAGGGAAAGGACTAAAGCAGCAAGCAGTAAGACCGTAATCCGTGATGTGTGATGAGAGAGAAAGGATGAAGGATGAAG
>JACRGX010000027.1 GCA_016212185.1 Nitrospirota bacterium | reverse complement strand
GGATGTGCGGCATATTAAATTATACCACTAAAATTTATCCCGCACTTATCAATGCCTTTTTACGTCTTATCCGTAAGCGCTGCGATGCCCGGCAGGTCTTTGCCTTCAAGAAGCTGAAGCGCCGCGCCGCCGCCTGTTGAGATAAAGGATATGCTTTCAGGAGAAACCCCTGCCTTGCTTACGGCAAGGTCGGTGTCGCCTCCGCCTACGATTGTAAGGGCATAAGCGTCTGCAACCGAGCGCGCAAGCGCAAAGGTGCCGCGTGAAAACGCATCTATTTCAAAAACCCCCATGGGTCCGTTCCACAATATGGTCTTTGCATTGCCGAGCGCCTCTGAAAAAAGCCTGACCGATGCAGGTCCTATGTCCAGCGCCCTCCAGCCTTTGGGGATTTCCTGAACAGGGACTATCTTTGTTTCAGCGCCCGGCTCAACGCTCTGGGCAATAACGCTGTCTACCGGCAGGTAAAACTTGACGCCCTTTGCCTTGAGCTTATCCTGGATCTTGTTTGCAAGGTCCAGCATTTCATCCTCAACAAGCGAGTCTCCTACCCCATAGCCCATTGCCTTTAAAAAAGTGTACGCCATACCGCCGCCTATGATAACCTTGTCTACCTTGCTCTCAAGATTTCCGAGCACCCCGATTTTCCCTGATACCTTTGCGCCGCCCAAAAGCGCCACAAACGGCCTGACCGGGGAATTTACAACTCCCTGCAGGTATTCAATCTCTTTGCGTAAAAGGAATCCTGCGGCAGAAGGAAGAAATTTTGTTATGCCGACCGTGGAGGCATGACTCCTGTGCGCCGCTCCAAATGCGTCATTTATATAATAATCCGCAAGCCCTGCCATTTTTTTGCTGAAAGCCTCATCGTTTTTCTCTTCCTCAGGATGAAATCTCAGGTTTTCAAGCAGGATAATGTCGCCTTCCTTCATATTTTTTACGGCGTCCTCAACTTCAGCGCCTATGCAGTCCGGCAAAAAAACAACTTCCTTTTTTATAAGACGCTGAAGCCTCTTTGCAACAGGCGCAAGGCTGTACCGCTTATCCACCTTGCCCTTGGGCCTTCCGAGATGCGAGGTAAGGATTAATTTAGCGCCCTCGTCAATTGCATAGTTTATTGTCGGTATGGTTGAGCGTATTCTCCTGTCATCCGTAATATTGAGGTCTTCATCAAGAGGCACATTAAAATCCGCGCGGATGAAAAGCCGCTTCCCTTTTATACTCAGGTCTGCAAGGGTAAGCTTGTTTAAAACTCCTTTTATCGGCTCTGAGTGGTTGTTCTTCATCACTTTTTGCCTGCCATGTAAAGGATTAAATCTTTGATGCGGCTGCTGTATCCCCATTCATTGTCGTACCATGAAAGAACCTTGACCATCTGCCCTTCAAGGACTTTTGTAAGCGCTGCGTCAACTATGGATGAATGAGGGTTGCCGTTAAAATCAATTGATACAAGCGGTTCATCGCAATACTGCAAAATTCCCTTAAGCGGTCCCTCCGCCGCTTCTTTCAGCGCTGCATTTACGGCTTCCGCAGTTGCCGGTTTTTCCACCTCGGCAACGAGGTCCACCACAGAGACATTGGGCGCAGGCACCCTGATGGCCATGCCGTCAAGCTTTCCCTTCAACACAGGCAGTACAAGCCCGACTGCCTTTGCCGCGCCTGTTGTTGTAGGTATCATTGAGACTGCGGCAGCCCTGGCCCTTCTTAAATCCTTGTGCGGAAAGTCAAGGATTCTCTGGTCATTGGTGTACGAATGTATGGTAGTCATGAGTCCGCGCTTGATTGTAAATTTCTGATGAATTATCTTTGCCATCGGGGCCAGGCAGTTTGTCGTGCACGAGGCATTGGAGATAATCTTGTGCTTTTTGACATCAAGCGTCTCCTCATTAACGCCCATGCAGACAGTTGCATCAGGGTCTTTTGCAGGCGCTGATATAATTACCCAGCCGGCTCCTGCCGTTAAATGCTTTGAGGTGCTGTCCTTATCCACAAACCTGCCGGTTGATTCAAGCACTACATCAACCTTCATATCCTTCCACGGAAGCTGCGCCGGGTCGCTGATTGCAGTAACCTTTATCTCCTTTCCGTTTACGGAAATGCCGTTGTCCCTGACTTTTATGTCAGCCTTGCAGATACCGTGAACAGAGTCATACTTAAGAAGGTGCGCCAGCGTCTTTGCATCAGTAAGGTCGTTAATGCATACAATATCAATTCCGTTTTCCCCGAGACAGGTCCTTAGAAAATTCCTTCCAATCCTCCCAAAACCGTTAATGCCGACACGTATTGCCATAAAACCCCCTTTAGATAATTAAAAGTTAAAAATTTTTGTTCTATATTTCCATCAGTTCTTTTTCTTTATGGGACATGATTTCATCAACTCTTTTTATATGACCATCTGTAATTTTCTGTATCTCATCAGTTGATTTTTTGACGTCATCTTCGCTTATGTGTTTTTCCTTCTGGAGTTTTTTTATTTCATCGTTGCCGTCACGGCGGATATTTCTTACGGCGACCCTCGCCTCCTCAGCCCTTTTGTGTACATGCTTGATTATCTGCTGTCTGCGCTCCTCTGTAAGCGGAGGGATCGGGACGCGGACCATCTTGCCGTCATTTGCCGGATTTAAGCCGAGGTCTGATTTCTGTATGGCTTTTTCAATTTCAGGTATAAGTTTAGGCTCCCAGGGCTGAATGGTAATCAGCCTGCTTTCGGGCACTGCCAGGGTTGCGACCTGATTAAGAGGCGTAGGCGTTCCATAATAATCAACTGTCAGCCCGTCTAATATTGAAAGCGACGCCCTGCCTGTCCTTATGCTTGCGAGGTCTTTTTTAAGCACCTCAAGCGTCTTTTCCATCTTTTCGGTAAGTCTTTTCTTTACTTCTGCCTGCATGGAAATTTCACCCCCTCATTGAGTTATCAACTGATCAATGTCCCGATTTTTTTGCCTTCCATGATTTTTTTGATATTGCCTTTTTCTCTCAGGCTGAATACAATTATCGGGAGTTTATTGTCCATACACAGGGAAATTGCCGTGGAATCCATAACGTGGAGTCCTTTCTTAAGTACGTCAATATATTTAATCTCAGGAAATTTTTTTGCCTTCCGGTCTTTCATCGGATCACTGCTGTAGACGCCGTCCACTTTTGTAGCCTTGAAAATAACCTGTGCGCCGATTTCCATGGCCCTCAATGCCGCCGCGGTATCAGTGGTAAAATACGGATTGCCTGTGCCGCCGGCAAAGATAACTACCCTGCCTTTTTCAAGATGCCTTACGGCCTTTCTTCTGATATAAGGCTCTGCAAGCTCCTGCATCTCTATTGCCGACTGCACCCTTGTTGCCACGCCAATACGTTCAAGGGCGTGCTGAAGCGCAAGGGCATTAAGCACAGTAGCCAGCATGCCCATATAATCTGCAGAGGCCCTTTCCATTCCTTCGGCGCTTGCCTCCAGTCCCCTGAAAATATTGCCCCCGCCTATGACGACAGCGACCTGCACACCGCGGGAAGCGACCTCTTTGAGCTCGCCTGCTATGGAACTGATGACCATGTGGTCAATTCCATAATTCTTACTGCCCATAAAGGCTTCGCCGCTTAACTTCAGGAGCACGCGTTTGTATTTAGTTTTTGCCATCCCCTAACATTTCTCGCCGAGCTGAAATCTTGTAAACCGCTTAATGACAATATTTTCACCGAGTTTTGCTACTTTCTCCAGAACTATTTCTTTGACTTTTTTCTTCTGTTCGGGGTCTTTTACAAAGACCTGCTCCATGAGGCAGGTGTCTGAATAAAATTTTTCCAGCTTGCCCTCTACGATTTTTTCAACAATCTGGGCAGGCTTTCCTGTTATCTGAGATGCGTATATTTCTTTTTCTTTTGCTATAACATCAGCAGGAATATCCTCCCTTTTCAGATACGGCGGGTTTGCGGCGGCAATATGCATAGCCACATCCTTGGTCAACTGCCTGAAATCATCAGTCTTTGCAACAAAATCAGTCTCGCAGTTTATTTCCACCATAACGCCGAGTTTATCCATATGAATATAGGAACCAATAAGCCCCTCAGAGGCCTCCCTGCTTGCCTTTTTGGCGGCTGTGGCAAGCCCCTTTTGCCTCAGCACATCCAGCGCCTTCTCAATACTGCCGCCTGTTTCCGTAAGCGCCCTCTTGCAGTCCATAAGTCCTGCACCTGTCTGTTCTCTAAGTTCTTTTACAACATTGGCGTCTATACTCATACTGCCGCTTCCTCCTTATTCTCTGCTGTTATCTTTTCCTGTATGGCCTCTTTTTCGGAAGCTTCAGTAAGTGTCTTATCAAGGATGCTCTTTCCTTCAAGGGATGCATCGGCAATTTTGGCGGTTATAAGTTTTATGGACCTTATTGCGTCGTCATTGCCCGGTATGGGATAATCCACCTCGTCGGGGTCGCAGTTGGTGTCTACAATGGCGACCACAGGGATTGAAAGCCTTTTTGCCTCGGCAACAGCAATCCTTTCTTTTTTAGGGTCCACAACAAAAAGTGCGCCGGGCAGGGCATTCATCTCCTTTACCCCGCTTAAGTTTTTTTCAAGGCGCATCCTTTCAGTCTCAAGTTTGGCAACTTCCTTTTTGGTCAGAAATTTGTACGTGCCGTCTTCCTTCATCTTCTCAATCTTTTTCAGTTTATCAATACTGAGCCTGATGGTCTTGAAGTTTGTGAGCGTGCCGCCGAGCCACCGCTGGTTGACGTGGTAACTATTTGCCCTGTTGGACTCCTCCACAATGACATCCTGCGCCTGCTTCTTAGTGCCGACAAACAGCACTGATTCGCCGCTGCTCTGCAGGTTCTTGATGAAATTATACGCCTCCTCAAGCAGCTTGACGGTTTTCTGAAGGTCAATAATGTAAATGCCATTGCGCTCTCCGAAGATAAACTTTTTCATCTTCGGATTCCAGCGTTTCACCTGATGGCCGAAATGAACGCCGGCTTCTAAAAGCTCTTTCATTGAAACTACCATGACTTTCTCCTCCCCGGTTTTTTTAAGTCTTATTCCTCCGCCCTTTCTCACTGAGTCCCGCATAGCGGGACACCGCAGAGAGAATGTTAGATGGGCGTGTGTTTTTTTGGTAGCGGGGAGAGGATTTGAACCTCTGACCTTCGGGTTATGAGCCCGACGAGCTACCAGGCTGCTCCACCCCGCGATGTCATATAATCTACCGTAAAAACCCTTAAAAAGTCAAGGCATTAGTCTGATGTAAGCAGGATTAAAAACCTACCCCGGGCTTTTTAAAATGGATAGTGAGCGTATTCCCCGTAGTCTTGCCACGGGGTCAAGCGAGCGAATATAATAAAAAATTCCCTACATTAGATTCCCTGTGGTTTTGCCACAGGGAAGATTAATTTGATTTATGTCCCTGCAGGTTTGTATTATATTCGGGCTTAGTAACTCTAAAACAATTGGAGTTGCCTTGATTTTTGATATGAGGTTGAGTGGATAAGCGGGGGGTGATAAAAACGATAAAATGCAGCGCATATCTTGATATTGAGACTACGGGTCTTAGTTCGAACTATAATGACTTGACAGTAATCGGACTGTATCTGGATGACGGCGGTGATGAAGTTATCCAGCTTGTTGGAGATGAAATAGGCCCCTCCCAATTAGTTAAGATTATTAAAAAAGTGGATATACTTTATACCTATAACGGAGCACAGTTTGATTTGCCGTTTATCAGGAAGAAACTTAATGTGGATATCACAAAGCATTGCCGGCATGAAGACTTGAAGTACGCCTGCTGGCAGAAAAATCTATATGGCGGCATGAAGGAAGTTGAAAGAAAATTGGGTATAAAAAGAAATTTGCTCGGGGTAGATGGCTGGCTGGCTGTTCAACTATGGCACAAATATCAGCAGAGCGGATGCACACGCTCTTTAAATATATTGTTAGAATACAATAAAGAAGATGTTTTGAATTTAAAGAAGATTAGAAATAAATTGAAAACCTAAACCTAAAAAAGGGATTGCTCTCGCAATCCCTTTGAAATTTTTGGCGTCCCCAATGGGATTTGAACCCATGTTACTGCCTTGAAAGGGCAATGTCCTAGGCCAGACTAGACGATGGGGACATCTTAACTACAGTTGACAGTTCACAGTTAACGGTCATCTGTGAACTGTTTTTTTATGAGCCGCGTTGGATTCGAACCAACGACCCACGCCTTAAAAGGGCGTTGCTCTACCAACTGAGCTAGCGGCCCGCCTAAAACAGGAAACAATAAGTATAATAGTTAAACAAAAATTTATCAATTAGGTCAACCCGCAGGGCAGGATTTTATTCAAAATTATATAATGGTTATTATATTTATTATATGAATAAGGCGGTAATATGAAACTAAGATTTTTAGGCGGGGCAAGGACAGTTACAGGCAGCTGCTTTTTATTAACAAACGACAAGACAAAAGTCCTGATTGACTGCGGCATGAGCCAGGGTTCAGGCGCTGATGAGATTAACCGGAGGCAGTTTGATTTTGACCCTGCTGAGATTGATTATTTGTTTTTAACCCATTCCCATATTGACCACGTAGGGCTTGTCCCGAAGTTAGTAAAGGACGGCTTCAGGGGAAGCATAATAACGACATCGGCGGCCTCTGATATAACGGAATTAATGCTTCATGACGCGGCTCACATACAGGAGTCTGATGCAGAATGGCATAGCAGGAAGGCATTAAGGTCTGGCAGGAAACTTATAGAGCCTTTATATACAGGCAGGGATGTGGACAGGGTGCGGCCTCTGCTTAAAAAAAAGAATTACGGCAGTGTTGAAACCTTGTCTAATGGAATAAGGTACAGGCTTATAAACGCAGGGCATATCCTCGGCTCCTCAACCCTTGAATTATGGTATGAGGACGGCTCAGGAGAGAAAAAGATAGTTTTTTCAGGGGATATAGGCAAGAAAGATAACCCCATAGTCAAGGACCCGTCTTCTGTTGAGAAAGCAGACTATCTGGTAGTTGAGTCTACTTACGGAAACAGGAAGCATAAGAGCATGACTGACTCAATAAACGAACTTGTTGATATTGTAAAAAGTACGTTTATAAAAGGAGGCAATGTCATAATCCCCTCCTTTGCGCTCGGAAGGACGCAGGACATAATCCTTATACTAAATAGGCTGGTAAAGGAAGGCAGGCTGTTCAGGATTAATGTCTATATTGACAGCCCGCTTGCCGAGAGGGTATCAAAGGTCTATGCGGCGCATCAGGAATATTTTGATGAAGAGGCAAGGCAGTTATTCAATATAGAAAGCAGGGATGCGCTCCGGATTCATTTCACCCATAGCATGGAAGATTCCATTGCGCTCAATAAGATAAAGAAAGAGGCGGTTATTATCGCAGGCTCAGGGATGTGCGAGGGAGGGAGGATAAAACACCACCTTAAGCATAATCTCTGGAGAAAAGAGTGCAGTATTGTGTTTGTGGGATTTCAGGCGCAGGGGACGCTCGGAAGGCAGATTGTGGATGGAGCAAGATTTGTTGAGGTGCTCGGAGAAAATATCATGGTCAACGCAGGCATACACACCCTCGGAGGTTTTTCCGCCCATGCAGACAGGGACGAAATCCTTGAGTGGATATCCAGATTTAAAAACAGCCCTGAGATATTTATTGTGCACGGCGAAGAAAAGACATCTCTGGAATTTCAGTTACTGATAAATGAGAGATTCGGATACAAAACCCATGTCCCGTTCAGAGGGGATGAGGTTGAGATATGATTTGACAAGCCTGCCAAATCGGTGTATATATGACCTTAAGGAGAGAGAACTGCGCATTATCAATCAACCAAAAAGGGGGTTTGACATGGCTATTTATATTGCATTAAGCAATCTTACGGATGAAGGGCGCAAGACCATAAAGCAGCGCCCTAACAGGATTAAGGAAGTAAACAAAGAGATAGAGGCAATGGGGATAAAGGTGCTGGGGCAATACGCCTTACTCGGCGCTTATGATTTTATCACCATCCTTGACGCCCCAAGCAATGAGGCTGTCATGAAGATGTCGGTGGAATTAGGCTCAAGGGGGAGCGTCCATCTTATCACTCTGCCGGCAATCTCTGTTGATGATTTCATTAAGACACTTAAATGAATAGCGAGCGTATTTCCCGTGGTCTTGCCACAGGGAATATCAATAAATTTTTTAATGGGTATCTCTCCTTAAATTCTTAGCCTGAATTATGCAGATATTGCTCAAAAATCAGGTTAATCCGCCTTAGGCGGATTAACCTGATAACTATTCAGAGTCAATACAACCCGCTGATTCTTTACTTTTATCTTCTTTTTCTGGCATGCTAATTTCAAATGAGACAACGTCTTTTTAGCCGTAAAGAAACAAACTTTGCAATCCGCAGCGTCTTATTATTTATCGGACTTGTCATCTTTTTAAATCTCTTTATGCCGCTGTCTTTTGACAGGGAGTGGAAGGAAGTCAGGGTGCCTGAGGGCGTCACCTATACGCAGGGCATTCATATATTAAAAACCGAGGGCATTATAAAAGATACCTTTGTCTTTCTGATTTTGGGCAGGATAACAATGACCGATAAAAAGCTCAGGGCAGGCTATTATAACCTTAACGCATCCATGAGCCCGTGGGAGATATTCAATTATCTGAGAAAGGGGCGGATTATACAGTATGCAATCACCATACCGGAGGGCTCTACGCTGGACGACATTAAATCAAAGCTTACAGCTGCAAAACTGATAGATGAAGAGGCATGGAAGCTTGTAAAGGACAAATCCTTTATCAGTTCCCTTGAGATTAAGGCGCCGAACCTTGAGGGTTATCTGTATCCAGAGACCTATAATCTTGCAAAGGGGATGGACCCGAAAAATATCCTAAGGATAATTGTGGAGAAATTGCGTGAGAATTTTAGTGATTCATTAAAGCAAAGGGCGGAAAAAATCGGCATGAGCGAGAATGAAGTCCTGACGCTTGCCTCAATCATTGAAAAAGAGGCTCGGGTGGATACGGAACGTGATATGATTTCTGCTGTTTATCACAACCGCCTGAAGAAAAACATGCGGCTTCAGGCTGACCCGACTTCAATTTACGGAGTGAAAAAGATGGGAGAGGAGATTACAAAACGCGATCTGAAAAGGCGCACTCCTTATAATACATATGTCATCAAAGGGCTTCCGCCCGGACCTATTGCATCACCGGGGATAAAGTCAATCAAGGCGGCGCTCTATCCTGCAGATGTCAGATACCTGTATTTTGTTTCCAAAAACGACGGGACCCATCATTTTTCCGTCACAGACGAAGAGCATCTGGAGGCGGTTATGCTTTACCAGAGGGGCGGAGACAAAGAAAATAATTTGCAATCGAAGGTCCATAATGAAAAAAAGAAAGCCAACTAAACGTATAACACTCGGCGGCATTCACATAGGAGGAAGCTCGCCTGTTGTCGTTCAGTCAATGACCAAGACAGACACGCGGGATATTGTGTCCACCGCGGCGCAGATTAAGGGGCTTGAGTCAGCGGGCTGCGAGGCAGTAAGGGTTGCCGTATTAAATTATGATGCGGCAAGGGCAATAAAAGCCATACGGAAAAAAATTAGGATTCCTCTTATTGCCGACGTTCATTTTGACTATAAACTTGCACTTGAGGCAATGGCAAACAAGGCAGACGGGCTGAGGATAAATCCCGGCAACATTGGCGACAAGGCAAAGGTAAAAGAAGTTGTCATGGCTGCAAAAGACAGGGGAATCCCGATCAGGATAGGCGTAAATGCCGGCTCGCTGGAAAAGGACTTGTTAAAAAAATACAGGCATCCCACGGCAGAGGCGCTTGTTGAAAGCGCAAAGAGGCACATAAAAATCCTTGAAGACCTTAACTTTACCTCAATCAAGGTCTCTTTAAAAGCCTCTGATGTATTAAAGACAGTTGAGGCTTACAGGCTGTTTTCCAAAAAGTTTGACTACCCCCTTCATATAGGCATCTCAGAGGCCGGCCCTGCGTTTCCGGGCACAATAAAAAGCGCCGTCGGACTGGGTATATTGCTTTCCGAGGGCATCGGAGATACAATCAGGGTATCACTTACCGCAGACCCGGTTGAAGAGGTAAAGGTTGCTTATGAAATTCTGAAGGCTTTGCACCTAAGGCAACGAGGCCCTGAAATTATCTCCTGCCCCACATGCGGCAGGTGCGAAGTAAACATAAGGGGAATAGTTGAAAAGGTTGAGACAGCCTTAACAACCATTAAAAAGCCTTTAAAAATAGCAGTAATGGGCTGTGTCGTAAACGGCCCCGGAGAGGCGCGCGAGGCTGACGTGGGTATTGCCGGGGGCAGGGGCGTCGGCATCCTTTTTAAGCACGGCAGGGTAGTCAGGAAGATAAAAGAACGCGAACTTTTAAATACATTGCTAAAAGAAATAAAAAAACTTTAAAATACATTTTAACAAACTGCTACAAGGGGGTAACCATGTCAACTCCGAATAAAGACAGACGGGAGTTTAATCGTATGAGGATTGATGCCGATGTAACCTGCACCATTAATGGAACGGAAAAAATATTTAAGGGGTTTTGCAAAAATCTGAGCCATACGGGCATCCTGTTTGAGACAGGAGAGCCTGTCTCATTAAGCCAGTTGTTAAATGTGGTCCTGAATACCGGAACCACTAAGTTCAGATCTTTGCAGGCAATTATTGATATTGTACGCGTTGAACAGCAGGCTGATAATAATTATGCGGTTGCAGGAAAAATTTTAGGGTTTAAGTAATCGGAATAGGCAAAGCGATTAATTCACGGCCGCGATGAAAAAGGGGGAGAGCATTTGACAATGTTCTCCCCCTCTTAAATGATTCAATTAGGGCGTAACCTGCACAGTTGTGCTGGATGCCTTACAGTTATTTCTCTCATTGCTCTCAGCCACTGTATTTGTGTCATCTGCGCAGGCTAAGAGATAATATGTGCCCGCAGGCGTGGTAATTGGTATAGTTACATTCACCCTTCCGCGTGAAGTTGCGCCCGGATTCAGCGCTGGCACTGCACGACTTCCAGTCAAGCGTTTATCTGTAGTATCCTTGCGTTTATCTATAGAAAGATAATAACGTGTTGTAGATGCGCCTGATGTAATATTGCCCTGATTTTTAACAGTATCACTGACCTGAAAACTGCTTCCAATTGTTGCAGTTGCAGGCGGATTGCTTACAGATGTTTCAATAAGGTCAACTGCCTGACAATTACTGTCAGCAGAATCAGTTGTCCCATCACAGTCATTGTCAATTGTGTCACTGCATGTCGGATTGCCGTATGGACCTTCTGTGCCCGGTGTGCTGGGTGTGCAGGTGTCAACAATAGAACCATTCTGGCAAATCAGATTGCCTGATGCCTGACATGCGCCTATTCCGCATGTTGTTGGTGTCGGCACATAGCCTTCATCTATCTGCCCATCGCAGTTATTGTCAATTCCGTCGCATTGAGAATCATTTGCGCTGGGGAAGACTGATGAATTATTATCATCACAGTCAACAGGACCACATGCTCCACCTTCAGCGTAATATCCATCATTGTCACTGTCTGTGCATAAAGGGGCATTTGTGGCATACTTAAGATCTTTGGTGATGGTATCCTTATAACTAATATGGACATTGTCATATAAGTCTAAGGCTAAATTCCTATTCCAGCCTAAGCCCCCACTGTCAATGATATTAGTGACCCAAGAACCAGATGCATTTGTTATATATTTGATCATATTTGTGGAATCCTGATGGACTATGTGTACCTTGTTGTTTAAATCTATAGCTATAGAATTAGTGGCTCCTACATTCCCTGTGCTGTCTATTGTATAAGTACTCCATAAACCAGACACATTTGTTGCATATTTAAGATCGGCGCTATCTAAATTATAATAGCTAATGTGTACCTTATCGTTAGAATCTATTGCTAAAGAACACGTACCAGCCCATCCGTCTCCTACATAGTCTATAGCAATAATAGTCCATAAACCAGACACATTCGTTGCATATTCTAATTTATTGCTTGACTGATCATAATAAGCAATATGCACCTTGTCATTAGAATCTATTCCTATTGAAGAAAATGCCCCATCCCACCCATTTGCGTCTATGGTAGATGTGACCCATGAGCCAGACACATTTGTTGCATATCTGAGATCACCATTAGTTTCACTTTTATAGCTAATGTGTACTTTGTTGTTTGAATCTATCGCTATGGAAGTATCCCATCCAGTAGTATATGTACTATCAATGGTGGATGTAATCCATGAACCACTGCTATTTGTTGCATACTTAAGGTCCTGATTAGTAGTATCCCGATAGCTGATATGCACCTTATTATTTGAATCTACAGCTATAGAAATATAATCCCCTACATTCCCTGTGCTGTCTATTGTATAAGTACTCCATGAACCAGATGCGTTTGTTGCATATTTGAGGTCTTGGTTGGTACTATCCTTGTAGGCAATATGCACATTGTTGTATAAGTCTATAGCTATCTCGGACCAGTCGCCGACATCGCCAGTGGTATCAATAGTAGTAGTGACCCATGAGCCTAACCCCATTGATGGAAACAACAAAATCACACTAAACAATAGCCCATAAATTAATCCCCTTGTTTTCATTTTCCTTCCCCCTTAATTTTTATTGTGATATTTTGTTACCGTAATCTGTCATTCCGTGCTTGACACGGAATCCAGGGTTTTTTGATATAGATTCCCTGTTACTTGCTTAAGCAGAAACGTGTTTCCCTGTAATTGATAAGGGGGACGGCATGGATTCCCGCTTTCGCGAGAATGACAGATAAAGCAACTTTTATACAAAACTGCAGGGAATATTATGTTTAAGACTTAATAAAAACAAAAAGGCGTTTGCCCAACATGCTGCTAAGAATAATACCGTGAACCCTTAGTGTCAAGAAAAATTTACAGAAAAATTTACATATCCTTATAGCGCCTATAAATATTTTTAATATAAGGGGGGATTTTTCGTATGCGGAAATTTATATTCTATAATGCACTTGACTTAATTTAATTAATATTATAAAATTAGTCTAAAGACTAAATTAAGCCGATAGTATTAGGAGGGCTAAATATGAAAAATCCGCCATTTACAAACCCTTTTAAACCCGGGGCAGGCCATATGCCGCCATACCTTGCCGGCCGCCAAAAAGAGACAAATGAATTTCTCCAACTCCTTGAGCAAACGACAATCCTTGATAATATGGTGCTGACAGGATTGCGGGGAGTAGGTAAAACCGTTCTTTTGGATAAGTTTAAACCGCTGGCAATAGAATGTAAGTGGTTATGGGTCGGCACTGATTTATCCGAGTCAGCAAGTGTCAGTGAAGAAACTATTGCATTGCGCCTTATTACTGATCTTTCCGTTGTAACGTCAAATATTACGATAAAGAGAGAGGAAAAACCAGCATTGGGCTTTGCTGCCGGAAAATCAGTCATTGACCATAAACTTAACTACAATACGTTAATTGATATTTTCAAATCAATTCCAGGTTTGGTTTCAGATAAACTTAAGGGGATTTTTGAACTTGTCTGGAAAAGCCTTAAGCCATACAATGCCCGTGGGATAATTTTTGCATATGACGAAGCTCAGACAATGACCGATCATGCAGAGAAGGAACAGTATCCTCTCTCGCTTTTGCTGGATGTATTTCAATCAATCCAGAAAAAAAATATCCCCTTTATGCTGATATTAACAGGCCTGCCGACTCTTTTTCCAAAACTGGTGGAAGCCCGAACCTTCTCGGAAAGAATGTTCAGAGTCGTCTTTCTTGATAAGTTAAATCGTGCAGAAAGCAAAGACGCCATTATTAAACCAATTGAAGATGCGAAATGTCCGATCAAGTTTAATAATGATTCTATAGAACTTATTATAAGAGAATCCGGCGGTTATCCATATTTTATTCAGTTTATATGTAGAGAGGTTTATGATGTGTTTCTTCAGAAAATCTCTGATGGGAAATATCCTCACGTTCCTATAGAAGAGATTATAATGAAACTTGATAAAGATTTTTTCTCCGGCAGATGGGCAAAGGCAACTGACAGGCAAAGAGAACTTCTGGCGGTTATTGCAAGTTTAAGTAATTGTCAGGAGGAATTTACTGTACAAGAGGTTGTTGAAGAGTCAAAGAAACACTTGACGAATTCCTTCAGCAGCAGCCACGTCAATCAAATGTTGTTGTCACTGACAAATGCCGGACTTGTATATAAAAACAGGCACGGCAAATATTCTTTTGCAGTGCCGTTAATGGATAGATTCATATTGAGGCAGAATATAGACGGATTTGCTAATTAGCATAATTTTTACCCCCATCTCTTAAAGAGGTTATGCTTTATGCCGGAGCTGTCAAGAATTTTCCCTGCCACAAAATCTACAATATCGGAGAGTTTTTTGGGCTTTTGGTAAAAGGCAGGGATTGGCGGGACTATTCCTACGCCGAGGCGGGCAAGCTTAAGCATATTCTCAAGGTGTATGGCGCTGAAGGGCATCTCTCTGGGCGCAAGGATAAGCCTTCTGCCTTCTTTCAATACAACATCCGCCGCCCGTTCAATCAGATTATTAGCATAACCGCTTGCAATGCCGGAAAGCGTCTTCATGGAGCAGGGCACGACAAGCATGCCGTCTGTGATAAATGAGCCGCTTGAGACTGGCGCAGAGAGGTTTTGTTCGCCATAGTACCTGATATTTTTTGAAGAAAAATGCCTTTGTACCCTTTTCTCTATCTCTGTTTCTGTCCTGCCGGAAAAATCAATCCCTGTCTCGGTTTTAATGATTAAAAATGCCGTGCGGGAAATAATGAGATGAACCTTATGCCCGGCTTTAAGCAGTTCCTCAATAACCCTTAACCCGTAAACAGAGCCGCTTGCGCCTGTAATTGCAACAACAAAGGATTTCATAACGAATAGTTTAACACAACCCATAAAGATAGTGAGACGTAAGGAGTGAGGCGTGTTTTTTAACCCATTACGCATTACGGTTTACCCATCACGGTTTTTGGCAGGGTAGACAACATGAAATAATGAGATGTATAATTATCAGATGCAGAAAAAAACCATCATATTGTTTGTTGTAATTGCCATAGTGTCAGGTATTGTAATCGGCAGCAACCTGGGCAGATTCCTGCCTAAAAAAATCACTTATCCCGGGGTTTATGCCCCGAGGGTTCCGGGCGACCTTGCAAAGGAAAGCGCGGCATTTTCTGATATTGTCAAGTCCGTCGGTCCGGCGGTTGTGAACATATCCAGCACAAAGACGATAAGGAGAAACGTGCCGTTGCCGCGCATGTTTGATTTTGACAGTCCTTTTAATGATTTTTTTGAACCGTTCCGCGTGCCGAAAAAATGGAAGGAACAGAGCCTCGGCTCCGGCGTAATTGTTTCATCTGACGGTTACATAATAACAAACTATCATGTAATTGAAAAAGCCGACGAGATTAAGGTCACCCTATTTGACAAGAAGGACTACACGGGCAAAGTTATAGGTTCTGACCCGAAGAGCGATATAGCGGTTTTAAGCATATCTGCCAAAGACCTGCCTGCGATAAAATGGGGCGACTCTGATGAGCTTCAGGTGGGTGAGTTTGTCCTTGCATTCGGAAATCCATACGGCTTGAGCCACACAGTCACCATGGGAATAATAAGCGCGCTTGGAAGGGCAAACGTGGGGATTGCAGAGTATGAAGATTTTATCCAGACCGATGCCGCGATAAATCCGGGCAATTCAGGCGGGCCCCTTGTTAACATTAAAGGAGAGCTTATCGGCATAAATACGGCAATTTTTACAAAGACAGGCGGTTATCAGGGCATAGGCTTTGCAGTGCCGAGCAACATGGTAAAGTCAGTTATGGAGCATCTTGTGAAAAAAGGCAAGGTCGTAAGGGGGTGGCTCGGTGTTACAATTCAGGAAGTCACGCCTGAACTGGCCAAACAGTTTGGGCTTAAGGATTTTAAAGGCGCATTGGTCAGCGATATCTCAAAAAACAGTCCTGCTGAAAAGGCAGGCTTAAGGCGGGGTGATGTAATCCTTGAGCTTAACGGTAAAACAATAAGGGATGTTGAGTCTCTAAGAAATATGGTGGCTCAAAGTGATATCGGCAGCGCTATAAAACTGCTGATTATGAGGGCAGGGAAAACAATTCAGCTAAGCGCAACTATTGCCGAACTGCCAAAAGAGTTCTCCGACGCCGGGGAAAAATCAAATGAAATGCCTTCCGGAGAAAACGGCATTGCAGGTTTAAGCGTCATAGAGCTTACGCCTGAGATAGCCAAGCAATTAGGCCTGCCGCGGGATGAAAAGGGTGTTGTAGTTGTCAGGGTTGACCCGGACAGAGCGGCAGATGACGCAGGGCTTAAAAAGGGAGATGTCATTCAGGAGATAAATAAAAGGGCTGTAAGCAATTTAAGTGAATTTAACGCTGCTGCCCGGCGCATAAGGGAGGGCGATGTGTTATTATTAATTAATAGGGGTGGACATAGGTTATATGTCACCATCAAGGCATATTCTTAACAGAAAGAAGGGGTTATGATAATTTCAAGGCTTATATTTTTACTTGTATTTGTAGTAGGAGGGTATCTTTTAGGGATTAAAGAAGGGCAAATTTATCAGGGCATCATCATTGGCGCCGGAATAGGCGCGCTCGGGCTTATCCTTGAATTTCTTTTAAGCAAACTCGGTTTTGGCTCAATGTTTGGAGGAATAATAGGACTGTCGCTGGGCATTGTCTTTGCGCGGCTGCTTTATTATCCGATAAGGATTTTCTACAGCGGACTGGACAATATTTATGCACCGCTTATACTGAACACGCTTTTAGGCTACACCGGACTGCTCGTCGGCATAAGGAGAGGCAGGGGATTTGTTCTGGCGGATATTTTCAAGGTATTCAAGGGAGGCATTGGCGAGGAAAATCTAAAGATTATTGATACGAGCGTGATAATTGACGGCCGCATTGCCGACATCTGCGAGGTAGGGTTCATAGACGGAACTTTCATACTGCCTCAGTTTATCCTTCAGGAACTTCAGCATATCGCAGACTCAGCGGATTCTTTAAAAAGGGCGAGGGGGCGCCGCGGACTTGATATACTCCACAAAATCCAGAAAATGTCCAATGTTACAGTGAGGATTGTTGAGCAGGATTTCCCTAAGATAAAAGAGGTGGACTCCAAGCTGGTTGCGCTTGCCAAGATGATGAACGGCAAGATTATCACTAATGATTTTAACCTGAATAAAGTGGCAGAGCTTCAGGGAGTATCGGTGCTGAACATCAATGAGCTGGCAAACACGCTTAAGCCTGTAGTCCTGCCCGGCGAGACCATGAACGTATTTATAATCAAAGAAGGCAAGGAGTCCAATCAGGGCGTTGCCTACCTTGAGGACGGGACCATGGTTGTTATTGATAATGCAAGGAGATTGATAAATAAAAATATAGACGTTACTGTAACGAGCGTGCTTCAGACCACCAGCGGAAGGATGATATTCACAAAGCTCAAAGAGGATTTTGACAGGGAAGAACTGAGAATGGCAAAACATTAATAATGGCTAAAAACATAACACGCAAAGCGTCGTTAGTTTCCGGCAGGATAATTGCAATAGTCCCTGCGGCAGGCATAGGCAGGCGGTTAGGCGCTTCTCAAAAAAAAACATTTGTTGATTGTTTAGGAGTCCCTCTTCTGATTCACACGTTAAAGAGGCTTAACAGCGTTAAATCCATCACAGAGATTATTCCGGTCATTGGGAAAGAGGATATAGGCAAGACGCATAAATTGATTCAGACTTATCATATCAATAAGGTAAAACGTATAGCCATGGGCGGAAAAGAGCGGCAGGATTCTGTTTATAATGCGCTGTGCCTGATAGCAAATGATAATATTAACACCCTCCCCTTCATCCCCTCCCGTCCCGAAGCGGGTCTCCGCGAAGGGTCGCTCCGACAAGGGAGGGGAGATAAGGATTTAATTTTAATCCATGACGGGGCAAGGCCCTTTGTCACAGCAGAACTTATAAAAAAATTGTTGTCTGAAATTCAGGGCAATAAAAGTATTGACGGCGTTATACCGGGCATCCCGGTTAAGGATACAATAAAAGAAGCCGGCGATGACGGAATTATCTTGTCCACAAAAAAACGGGAAAAACTCCGGGCGATTCAGACCCCGCAGGTCTTCCGCTACGGCGCGCTTAGAAAGGCTTATGACAGGGCGCAAAAAACCGGATTCTATGCCACTGACGATGCGGCGCTCGTTGAAAAAACAGGCGGTAAGATAAAAATAATTCTTGGGCATCCGTATAATATAAAGGTTACAACGCCTGAGGATATGGGAATGGTGGAGTATCTATTAAGCAAATCTCCAATTAAAATTTAACATTGCAAATTTTTAAATGATAATTTATAAATGCTAATTGATGAATTGATTAGTTTTTTATGAGAATAGGCATTGGTTATGACAGTCACAGGCTTGTTAAGGGGAGAAAACTTATCCTTGGAGGGGTAGAGATACCCTTTAACAAGGGTTTATCCGGACATTCTGACGCTGATGTGCTTTGCCACGCAGTAATTGATGCGATAATCGGAGCGCTCGGCATTGGAGACATAGGCCTGCACTTCCCTGACACTGATAAAAAATGGAAGGATGCATCAAGCGTAAAACTGCTTTCAATTGCCGTAAAACTTGCAAAGAGCAAGGGTTTTAAAGTGTCATGGCTGGATACAATTGTTATGATAGAGAAACCAAGGCTTGCGCCTTTCATTGATAAAATGAAAACGGCAATTTCAAAAAGCGGCATCCCTTCCCGCCTGATAAACATTAAGGCAAAGACAAATGAAGGCATGGGATTTGTCGGGAAGGGCGAGGGAATAGCGGCGCAGGCAGTGTGTTTATTAAAATCGAAGCATGATTCATGATGCATGATTGAAGATACACGCAAGAGAAAAAATTTTCTATCCTGAATCGTGTATCTTTATTTAATATGGAGGCTTAAATGAAATACAAAGGAATCATTCTTATTGTTTTGATAATTCTCGGATTTTTAGTCATTAGATTTCTACCGGGCGATATATCCCAAAATATAGAGATTGCATCCGTGGGCTCGCCTGCCCCTGATTTTGAACTGCAAGACCTGAACGGCAAGACATGGAAACTCTCCGGTCTTAGGGGCAAGGTAGTATTTGTAAACTTCTGGGCTTCATGGTGTCCGTCATGCAATACTGAGACGCCGTACAAGGAAATCCTCAATAAAACAATGCAGGGCAGGCCGTTTCAGATGTTAGGAATGCTTTACAGAGACGACCCAAAAGATGCTATGGCATATGTACAAAAGAACGGACTTACGTTTCCATCCCTCATGACCTCTGAGGATATGGTTGCAAGGCATTACGGCATTACCGGCATCCCTGAGACTTTCATAATAGACAAAAACGGCATAGTCAGGGAAAAGATAGTCGGTCCAAGACAATGGGACTTGCCCGAGTCTATTTCATTGATTGAGAAGTGGCTTTAATTAAGGCAAAGGTTGAGGGATGAAGGTTGAAGGATGAATTAAAAAACCTTGCCCTCTCAGAGGGCATATCTGCCTTTGGCGTTGGGCATATAGAGGATTTAAGGCAGCACTTTGACGCCCTGTCCCCTGAGCAGACAGAGGGATTATCTTACGGCATCTCGCTTGCAGTTCAGGTCTCTGATTCTGTGCTTAAAGGCGTCATAACCGGTCCCACGCGCCACTATCTCCATCATTATAAAATGCTAAACCTTTTGCTTGACCAGACTGCGCTGAAACTTACGCTTTCAATTCAGCAAATGGGATACAGGGCGCTTCCAATTCCTGCAAGCCAGATTGTTGACTGGGAAAAGCAGACAGCCCATCTTTCCCATAAGATGATAGCGTTAAGGGCAGGCATCGGCTGGATTGGAAGAAATAATCTACTGGTGCATACTGAATTCGGCTCAAAAATAAGGCTTGCAACAATCCTTACAGATATGCCGCTCAATCCCCCCTCACCAACCTTTGAAAAAATCCCCCCATTGCCCCCCTTTGAAAAAGGGGGGTTGGGGGGGATTTACAAGGAATTCCCTGACGCACAAAACTGTGGCAATTGCAGGAAATGCATAGAGGTATGCCCGGTATCTGCAATTAAAGAAACGCATAAAGACTGGAATAAAAAAGCCTGTCTTGAAAAACTAAAATATTTTGCCAGTGCGCACAGCGTAGGCCAGTACATCTGCGGTTTGTGTGTGAAAGTCTGCCGGCCGTAAAAACTTCAGAAAAAATATCTTGCGCTTATGAATAAAGATATTTGCCAACAAGTCTTTAAAGGCAAAAGAAAGCCATTTTCAGCATGGCAGATTGAGCTTACAACACGATGCCCTCTCAAATGCAGGATGTGCATAAGGACAGGACTTGGAGACTGGCACGGAGCTGATATGGGCATTGATGATTTCAAAAGGCTTGGGCTCTATTTTAAAGATGTAGAGTTTGTGGTTCTTTCAGGATGGGGTGAACCGTTGCTCTATAAAAACCTCCTTGACTCTATAAGACTGGTAAAAGAAGGCGGGGCTCAGGCAGGATTTGTAACAAGCGGAAAGGGGCTGAATAGGGAATATATCTCTGAAATTATTAATGCAGGCGCTGATTTTATCGGCTTTTCCCTGGCTGGCGCAACACCGGATACTCATAATTACATAAGAGTAAATTCAGATTTTAAAGACCTTCTTAACAATATTCAGGCTTTTAACGGGATTAAGAAAGATAGAAAGCTCAAGAGCCCGAATTTACATATTGTCTATCTTATGCTGAAGGATAATATATCAGAGGTTCCTTTATTGATTAAACTTGCAAAAGAAATCGGCATCAATACAGTAATTCTAACAAACATAATTCATGTGACGAATGAATGGCAGGAAAACCAGAGGGTGTTTATATGTAATGAAAATAAGAGTCAAGGGCTCAAATTCCTGAAAGAGGTGGAAAAAAAGGCTAAGGAGTTAAAAATAAATCTCAGAATGCCGTCTTTGTCGCCTGTTCAAGTATCTGTATGCAGCGAAAACCCTCTAAGCAATCTCTATATTTCAGTAGATGGCAATGTTTCTCCCTGTGTGTATCTATATCCGCCGGTCTCAGCGCCATTTAAAAGGATATACTGCGGCTTTGAACACCACCTTGAAACATTAAGCTTTGGCAATATTTTCAAGGAATCTTTTCATGCAGTATGGGAGACCAGGAAATATTCTGAATTCAGAGATTGCTTTACAGAAAGAAAAAGAAATTTTGAGAAGATATTTTTCTATTTTAAAGACGGCGAAAATATAAAAAGGCAGACGGCAGAATTATTGTCCGATGCTCCTGAGCAGTGCAGGATATGTCATAAAATGCTCGGCGTGTAGTTTCACCGCAAAATAATTTCTCTTTTTCCCATGTGTTATCCCCTGTAATGAAGCTCGCACCGGACAGGCAAATCTTTAGCAAGCTTTTTTGCTTCTTCTTCTACGGCTTTATGTTCTCCCGGACCATGTACGACTCCGCGCAGGACAATGACTTTTCCATCATAAAAAACATCTAATGTCGGGATAAAGAATTTTGGATTAATAAACAGCCCTGCCTTTATCTTTGCAGCCTCTGCCCGCATCCTGAGAATTTCAAATCCCGCTGCAGATGCTTCTTTCTCCCGCACTATAGTCCTGATGATATTTATTATTTCATCTTCTTTCTGCATGCCGGCGTCAAACACCTTATCATATTCTGTAGGATCATCCCATTTCTTGCCGTAGATAGAGTGTATAAAACAGGCTCTTTCATTATCCGTTTTTTTTATAAGCCACTGTGCCGTATCCCTGTCAACTGACTCACGCATCATAACCCTTTCAATCCTCATGCCGACAGGAGCAACTATGCGGATTCTAAGTGCAGCAGGAATGTCTTTGAGCAAAAAATTTCCACCTCTTCCGATAATCACAATTTTATCTTTAAGGGCATAATTAAAAATGCGGCTCTGGATAAGCGCAGAAAATCCCTTAAAAGACCAGTCATATTTTTCCCATATGGTAGGGAGGTGCTCGTCAAGATACTCCCCCCATTTTCCCCACTCATTGCCTGAAGTCTTTAAGTCGGAAAAAATCCTTTGTTTGTCAATAGATTCATAATTTAAAAGCGCAGCTGCGGCTTGGGCAATTTCCCTTCCGCCGCTTCCAAATTCTCTTGATACGGTTAGTATAGCCATAAGCCTCTCCTTAATCCACAGAGTTAATTTTTCTTATCATGTAATTTGCAAAACCTGCCGGTAGGCAGGGCAGGCAGGTCTGCTGATGTAATAATTATGTATTTTCATGAATTTGTTCTTTCTGCTCCTCTTTAGAAATATTCCATTTCATCCACAGCTTTCCTGCGGCAATAACGCCGAGTGCAAAAAAAGTCTCTGCAGAGTAGATTAGTGCCTTGCCCGGATTCAGCCAATTCACAATAACAGGGTCTGTAATCATCATCTCTCCCCCGACCGTCCCGAGTATAGCTGCCCCAAAATAAATAATAATCGGGTATTTGTCCATTAGCATGGAAAGCAAATTACTTGTAAAGACAACAAAAGGAATGCTTAGACTAAGTCCGAAGAGAAGGAGGAACAAATTGCCATGCGAAGCTCCGGCTACTGCAAGCATATTGTCAGTGGACATTGTAATATCGGCAACAACTATTAGCTTCATTGCCTGCATCAGTGTTTTAGCCTCTTTCCTTGAGCTATCTTCAGGCACTCCTTCCATAAAAAGCTTTACAGCTATCCACAAAATCAACACGCCGCCTGCAAGTTTCAAATAATTTATCTGGAGGAGTTGAGCAACAAAAAAAGTCAGTATTATTCTGAGTAAAACGGCCGCGCCTGCCCCTAAGATAATCCCCTTTTTCCTCCGCTGTGGCGGAAGAGACCTTACTGCCATTGCAATAACTATGGCATTGTCGCCGGCAAGGATAAGGTCAATTACTATAATACTTAAAAAACCATAGATGAAGTTTATATCAAAACTTATTTTACCAATTGAACCTAAATCCAAAATTTCACCTTATTTTAAAAATTTTGAAACCATAGGGGATGGTAGAATTTAGAGATTCATAGCAAACTTTGCATGCAGATTTAGCATTTAACATTTGTAATACTAAAGATAATTTTGCAATAACCGTTATGGCTGACACAAGACCCCACAGCGCAAAGAATTTAAATTTGAGCGCTGCTGCGGGGTCTTGTGAATATAGTGATTTATTTTTTCCACGCGCCCGGTTCTTTTCCCTCTGTTGTGGCATAACCCTTCTTAGCCCAGTCGGGAAGCCCGTCACGATACCAGTTGATGTTTTTGTACCCTAACGAATGCAGCATAACCGAGGTGGCGGGGGACCTCCAGCATTTAACCCCATTGCAGTAGTTGGCAATGACATCATCCTTCTTAAGCCCGAGTTGTGCCGCCAGTTTTGAGTCTTCCAGAATATCATCCGAATTCAGCCTGATAGCGCCCGGAATATGCTCCTTCTCATATTCATCAGCAGGACGGTTATCAAGAAGAATAAACTTTTTCCCCTGGTCAAGCCATGACTTTAAATCCTCCGCTTTTATATTTGTAATGCCGGCAAGAGATTCCGGCATGTCTTTCTTGTCTCTTTTAAGGATCTTATATTCATCAACCTTCTGAATGGTGTCCGCGGAATATTTAGCGTCAGCAGCATAACCTGCGCTTGCGAGAAACATCACTGACAGCGCAATAACAACGCATTTTTTTACCACACTCTTCATAATAGTCACCTCCTTTCATTTTTAAAATATATAACAGTCAGGCATAAGCCTGAGTAACAAGCATTTATTTTTTACCGTATATCAGGCACTGCAAAGATGACGCCGCCAAAAAGGAGATAAGCCAGTATCAGCGTCCAGACAACATTAAATGACTGTGCGAGTATAAACGCCAGCGCAGGGCGACCGCCTTCCATCTTTGCCATATCAAGGAATCGCGTCTCCAGCCCGATAGAGACAAATGCAAGCGCAAACCACCATGTTCTCAATTCACTTAGCGCCTTTTTTGTGTCGTTGACCGTATCAAGATTCAGAAGAAAAGAAAATACAATTGATGCAATAAGAAATCCCAGTACAAATTTTGGAAACCTTTCCCATATAATACGCGCTGTGGGTCTTTCGCCTGTTGCCGCACCTTTTTTGAATGTCCACCAGACAGACAGGATAAATGCGGCAACGCCTATTAGGGCATTTTGTGAGAACTTTACTATGACGCCGGTCTTCATTGCCGGCTCGCTTATAAGCGCTCCTGCCGCTACAACAGAGCCGCTTGTGTCAAGTGTTCCGCCGAGCCATGCACCGCCTACAATGTCAGGAATCCCAAATGCCTTAACAGCCCACGGCATAAGAACCATCATTGGAACTGCCACTATGAGAACAAGCGAGGTGACATAGGAGAGCTTCTTTTTGTCGCCCTCTATTGCGCCGCAGGCCGCAATGGCTGCAGAGACTCCGCAGATTGAAACAGCAGTGGAAAGCATTGCGCCAAAGTCATCATCAACCTTGAGTTTTCTGCAGAGCCAGAAACAACTGTACCAGACGACAACTACAACAAAAAGCGCCTGTATGATGCCGAGCGCACCTGCCTGGATTATTTCAAAGAAGAGCAATCCTGCGCCAAGGATGACGAGCCCTGTCTTGATATAGTATTCTGTTTGCACTGCCTCTCTCAGCCATGCTGGAATACCGACGGTGTTGCTGATGGCAAGACCGATAATTAATGCGAAAATGACATATTCAATTCCCCAGTCGGTCGGCAATGCATTGCCTGCAAGGAATCGTGAAAGCCATGCAAAGATAAAAACAATGGGAAAACCGACGATATATTTGCCGACAGAGCGTCCAAGTAGTATTATCCCGATTACTGAGAGGGCAAGAAAAGCTATTCCGATTTTAATTACTATGAATAAATTAGCCCATTTGAAAGCTTTTGCCGGCTCAGCCTTTGAACGGTCAGAGATTTCCTTGCCCAGTTCCCCGGGAATTCCTCCTATGTTTTCAACCTTTCCCGCTGCCTTCAAAATGGCTGAACGGTCTCTTTGATTCAATGCATCCTTAAGCGCCTGTAACCTTGCAACAGTACCAAGTTCCTGCTTTTCCTCTGCATCTTTTATAAGCGGGTCTATGGTATTAATCCATTTTGAAGTGCGGGATGCAATCTGACCGTCAGTAGTCCATTTGAAATTTGCATTGATTTTGGTGAGGTCAAATACCTTCCAGTTATAAAAGGCGAGAATTAATACAATTATGAGGAATCCAAGCCATACTGCTACCCAATCTTCATTTTTCCATAAATTTGCCAACCCTATCTTCTTTTTTTCTTCCCCCATACCTATAAACCTCCTTTGCAATTTAAAACCCTTTTAAAAACTAATTCAATTCAATCAAAAACCAATCAATCTGTCAAGTGTTATTTTTATGACACCCTGTCAAATTTTTCACTTATTTTTTAAAGGTTTGATATAATTACATCTGTTATTTATGCCGTCATTTTATAACTGGCAGATAAAAAGCTATTTAACTGCTTATGAATAAAACAGAATCTGTTCCTCAGCCTGTGAAGCTTTTTGTAGGCATGATTTCTCCGGAGATTTGCATGTTTGACACGCTCAGGAGAAAGCTCGTAGAACTCTATGGCAATATAGACCTTGAAAGCCCTGTCATGGAATGGGGATATACTGATCATTATTCAAAAGAAATGGGCGGCGATTTAAAAAGAAAATTTATCTTCTTTGAGAAGCTGATATCCCCTGAAACCATAGCGGAAATAAAATTAAAGACAAGTGAGCTTGAAAGACAGTACCTCAAAGAAAATAATCCCCCCATCCCCCCTTTGCCAAAGGGGGGTGAGGGGGGATTTAAGGGCGGCAGGAGGATAAACCTGGACCCCGGCTATCTTGACTCCGCAAGAGTCGTGCTGGTATCCACAAAGGATTATTCCCACAGGGTCTATCTCGGCAAAGGCATCTACGGTGAGACAACGCTGATTTATTCAGGCAAAAACTATCAGACACTGCCCTATACCTATCCTGATTTCAGGACACAGGAGTATTTTGCGATTTTTAAAATGGCGCGGGAAAAATACAAGACAGCAGTCAAAGAACAAAAATAAGAGATGTTAATTTCAAATTAAGCCAATGGATGAAAAGAAAAAAGTAACAAAGGCTGCGGGCTTAATGTCTATAGCCACGCTTATCAGCCGGATACTCGGCTACATCAAGGATATGATTCTGGCTGTATTTTTCGGAGCCGGCGGTCTTTCGGATACGTTCTTTGTTGCATTCAGAATACCGAACCTCCTCAGGGAACTTTTTGCCGAAGGCTCTATGTCCTCTGCCTTTATCCCCGTGCTTACAGAACATCAGACAAAACAGGGGGCCAAGGAGGCGGAAAAACTCGTAAGGATTACCTTCACATTTATTTTTATCTTCGTCGGTTTAATCTGTATTATGGGAATTATCTTTGCCCCTGCCATAGTTGCGGTCATTGCCCCGGGGTTTTTAAAAATGTCGGAGAAATTTTCACTGACAGTGCTTCTTACGCGGCTGATGTTTCCATTTTTATTATTCATCAGCCTTGCCGCATTTGTCATGGGCGCATTAAACACAAGACGCGTCTTTTTCATTCCTGCGTTTGCGCCTGCCTTGCTCAATGTGGTGACAATCGCAGTAGTGCTTCTGCTTGTACAGCGGCTTGAACAGCCTATTATCGCAGTTGCTATCGGCGTGGTATTGGGCGGCTTTGTGCAATTTGCGTTTCAATTGCCGTCATTTTTTAAAAACGGCTACAGCCTTAAGCCGGATTTCAGCTTCAGACATCCCGGACTTAAAAAAATGTCCCTGCTGGTTCTGCCTGCAACAATGGGCATGGCTGTTGCGCAGATAAATATTTTCATAAGCACCATCTTAGCCTCATATCTTGCCGAGGGAAGCATCACGTATCTTTATTATTCCATGCGTCTGATACAGTTTCCGATAGGCATATTCGGCGTTGCAATGGGCATGGCAGTGCTTCCGACCCTTTCCATGCATGCCGCCAAAGGCGACTTTGAAAATCTGAGAAGCGATTTTTCATTTGCCCTTAGGATGCTCTTTTTCATGACCGTGCCTGCAATGGCCGGACTGATTGCATTGAGAGAGCCGATAGTGAACATACTTTTTCAGAGGGGCAGATTTGAATATGCCGCAACCATCGGGACCTCAGAGGCCCTGCTTTTTTATTCCCTCGGGATATGGGCGATAGTGGGCGTGAGGATTGTTACTGCAAGTTTTTATTCCATGCAGGATACAAAGACCCCTGTGAAGATAGCCGCCGTTGCCCTGATAACAAATGTCGTTCTGAGCCTGCTTCTTTTGGGTCCGATGAAGCACAGCGGGCTGGCGCTTGCAAACGCCATGGCGTCAACGGTGAATTTTGCACTGCTTTTTATGGCATTAAGAAAGAAATTAGGAAGGGTTGACGCAAGGAACATCATGCTGTCTTTTGCAAAAATCTCTTTTGCGTCTTTTGTCATGGGAGCCGCAGGCTGGATGATGATAAGCGGAGACATGTGGAGGCAAGGCGGCAGGGCGGCTGGAAAGGCCGGCATTTTAGCGGGCGTGATTGTGCTCTGCCTTGCAGTATACTTTTTGATAATGCACCTGATGAAAAGCGAAGAGCTGAAATATCTTGTGAAAATGTATAAGGAGAGAAAAAGTAAAGCTTAGTATGTAGCCGCAGGCTTTAGCCTGCGAGAGAATAATCGGTTAAATTAAACCATGTCTGATATTTATTCATTCAGAGAAAAACTTCAAACTTTAATATCAAAATTTGAGAAAGACAAGCCCCACTATCTTTCCAAAGGCTATCCCGAGGCGCAGGTCAGGGTTGATTTTATAAATCCTTTCTTCAAAGCGCTTGGGTGGGATATAGAAAATAAGGCACAGAAACCTCCTCATGAAAGAGACGTTATTGTTGAGCTTTCACCTGAAACAACAGGCAGACCGGATTATAATTTCCGCATAAACGGCGCCACCAAATTCTTTGTGGAGGCAAAAGCCCCCTCACTTGCGCTTGATGATGTAAAACACATCCTTCAGGCAAAAATCTATGCATGGTCTACCAAAGAAGTTTATTTTGTAATCCTTACAGATTTTGAAGAATTCAAACTATTTGACGCCTCTCTGAAGCCAAATCCGAAGTTTCCAAATGAAGGGCTTATTTTTGATTTTAAATACACTGGCTATTCTGAAAATCTTGAGAAACTGTGGGAGTTATCCAAAGAGAGAGTGGAGCAAGGCTCTCTTGAAGCCCTTTCTCCCAAAGACACCAAAAGCAAACGGCTCAGGATTCCGCCAGATAAATCATTTCTTGAAGACCTCACCATCTGGAGGGCAGGGCTTGCAAAAGACATTCATAAGAGGAATCCGGAGTTTGACGTAAAACTGCTGAATGATGTCGTTCAGAGACTTCTTGACCGGATTATCTTTATCCGCATTGCCGAAGACAGGAGGATCAGACCTGACAGAGAGTTATGGGAAATTGCGGCTCAGTGGAAAGAAGAAGGCAAACGAAAATCAATAATGACGCATCTGACAGACCTTTTTCATGAGATTAACGATGACTTAAACGGAGATATTTTTAAACCTCATGCCTGTGAAACGACAGATGTGGATTCTGGTCTCTTGGCTGAAATTATTGAAAACCTTTATTTCCCCAAAAGCCGTTACCGTTTTGACGCAATAGGCGTTGAGCTTCTTGGCAGTATCTATGAACGCTATCTTGGAAGCACGATTAGAGTAACGCCGCAGATGGTTAAAGTTGAGGAAAAGCCGGAAGTCAGAAAGGCAGGAGGCGTTTATTACACCCCAAAATATATCGTTGATTATATCGTTAAAAATACTGTTGGTAAATTAATTGAGGGAAAGACGCCGAGACAGATAGAAAAGATAAAAATCCTTGACCCTGCATGTGGGAGCGGTTCATTCCTGCTTGGCGCATATCAATACCTGATTG
>JACRGX010000026.1 GCA_016212185.1 Nitrospirota bacterium | reverse complement strand
ATGATTGTGATGGTTCAACTGATGAAAACCTGACACATTCAACATCCTGCGGAGTTGGGGCATGTGCATCAACTGGTACAGAAACATGTACTGCTGGCGTATGGGGAGGCAATACTTGCACACCCGGAACGCCTTCTGCAGAGGTCTGCGATAATATTGACAATGATTGTGATGGACAGACAGATGAGGGTGTGCTTATAACATGGTATGCTGATGGTGATAGCGATGGTTATGGCTATCTTAATAGCAGCAGTACACAGGCATGTAATGCGCCAGCCGGATATGTTGCTAACAACACAGACTGTGATGACAGCAATCCTGCAGTCAACCCCGGTGTAACTGAGATATCAAACAACGGAATAGACGATGACTGTAACCCGGCGACACCGGTTATTACAGCCTCAGGCTCGGGCAATAACTATCCTGTGACATTATTCCGGGCAAGCTTATCGCTTAATGTAAATGCATCATCATTGGGGACAAGCACTTTCAGTTATTACTATACCCGCGCCAGGCTGTATCTTGTGAGCACTTCAATCACGGGAATATCAGTAACAGGAGGTGTTGCAACGATTACAGGCGCAGGCAAGGTTAATAATGTTACAGGATATACATTTACGGCAACAATAACTGACAGCAGTACGGACAAGATGGGGTTAGAAATACGCAAGTCTGACGGTACTCTTTATTACAGTGCGACGTCTAAAAATCTAAGCAGTGGGAATTTTACGGTAATAGGACAATAAGACCGTAATGCGTAATTCGTGATGCGTAAAATCCCCCTCTTTGTCAAAGAGGGGGATTTTCGGGTTAATGATATATCATCCGCTAAACTTTTGCCAAAAACTCCGACGTCATTAATTTCTTGCCAAGCAAATGATTCAGGTGTTCGTCCATAACAGACGAAAGCCTTGAAACAGTTTCATGATGCGGCTTGAGCCGCGTTGAGATATTAATGGGCCATTCAATGCTGTGCGAATAAAAATTTATGGCGCTGTCCGTAAGTCTCAGCGGAAATTCTCTGCCTTTGACAGAAGGCACGGCACACCTGCCGCAAAGGGCTGTCCCTAAATGCGGATAAAAATCAGGGCTTTTAGCGCCGCATTTGCCGCAGCTCTTAAGCCGAGGCGCATAACCCATCATGACAAGCAAACGAACCTGAAAGATTAAATACATGGTATCTTTGTTTTTATTTCTCATGTCCCAGTTCTTAGTTTTCAGTTTTGAGTCTTTAGTTATCTGAACCTCGGCAAAATTCAGAACACTCAGCAAAAACAAAAAGAGTTTCTTATTGGGTATGCCTTCAGGGGTTATTGAAATCAATATTTCAATAAGTTTTGATGCATAGGTGAAATCCTTAAAACTTTCCCTTAAACTGCAGAATGAGTTAATGATGTCAGACTGGGTAATTCTGGGCATTGATTGTTCCTTGCCCCACAATGATATTTGGGCGTAAGTGAGGGGTTCCATACTGCTTCCAAACCGGCTTTTTGTCTTTCTCGGGCTTTTTGCAAAGGCCTTGATTATCCCCCTGCTTAAGGTAAGGTAGGTTACTATTAAATCAGCCTCGCCGTACTGCTGTGTCTTCAGGACAATGCCTTCTGTTCTCGTCAGCATTTTTTAAAAGGGTTCAAGGATTCCAGGGGTCCAGTGGTCAACCGGTAAAAGATTCAATTTAAAATTATCAATTATCATTTTAAATTGATAAATGTTAATTTTGCATTTTGCAATGAAACGAATGAACCCATGAACCCTTTCTTACATAACATTCCCGAAGTCTTCAGGTTTTAAATTTTTGAGCCATTCCTCAAGTTCGTCATTGTTCCTGTATTCTATGACCTTCTCCTCCACAAATATCGGAGCATTCATCCTTACAGCCACGGCAATTGCATCACTGGGTCTTGAATCAATGGGGATCTCAACTCCGTTTTTTTCAACATTAATCACAGCATAATATGTATTGTCAACTATTTCAGTAACTACTATCTTTGTCACCTTCAGCTTGAGTTCAAAGATAATATTTTTAATCAGGTCATGAGTTAAGGGACGCGGCGTGACTATATTGCCTAATGCCAGTGCGATTGCGTCTGCCTCAGGCTTGCCTATCCATATGGGAAGGGTATCACTGCCGCTGATTTCCTTTAAAAGCAGAATATACATATTGCTCCGGGGGTCAAAAAGCAGTCCTTCTATTTTCATCTGCTTGAACAATTTATTCCATCCTCTTACGTGTGATTTTTACTTTGAGTATTATAGCTGTTTAATTGTTTAATCTCAATACGGCGGGGGCGGTTTACGCGAGATTTGCTAAAGCCTTTTCAATCCGGTCCAGTCCTTTTTTAATATTATCCATTGATGTTGCGTAGGAAAGCCTTATATACCTGTCGTCTCCGAACGCCCCGCCCGGAACAAGGGCGACATTCGCCTCTTCAATAAGATAGGACGATAAGTCAAAAGACGAATTTACGGGTTTCCCCTTAAAGCTCTTCCCATAGTAAGATGAAACATTCGGGAAGGCATAAAACGCGCCCACAGGCATGAGACAGGAAATCCCTTCCATTTTATTAAGCGTCTCAACCATATAAGCCCTCCGCCTGTTGAATTCCGAAATCATTACGGGAATAAAATTCTGCGTGCCCCTGAGCGCTTCTACTGCCGCCTTCTGCGCAATTGACGTCGGATTTGAAGTTGACTGGCTTTGTATATTTGTCATGGCGCCGATAATTTCTTTGGGACCGGCCGCAAAACCGATGCGCCAGCCTGTCATGGCATAGGCCTTTGAAAGTCCGTTCACAACAATCGTCCTCTGCTTAATCTTATCTCCAAGCGAAGCAATGCTCACATGCCTGAAACTGTCATAAACAAGTTTTTCGTAAATCTCGTCCGAGATTACATAAAAATCATTCTCCGCAGCAATATCCGCAATTGTCTCAAGGCTCTTTAAATCATAAGCAAGCCCTGTCGGGTTTGACGGGCTGTTAAGGATAAGCGCCTTTGTCTTTTTTGACAGGTTAGCCTTAAGCGCTTCAGGTGTTATCTTGAATAAATTTTTTTCATCGGTTTTAACTATGACAGGAACTGCATCATTAAGAAGCGCCTGGTCGGGGTATGAAACCCAATACGGAGCTGGTATTATAATTTCATCCCCGGGGTCAAACAATGCCTCTGCAATATTGTAAAGACTGTGTTTTGCCCCGCATGAAACAATTATTTCATTTTTTTCGTATGTGATGCCGTTATCTTTTTTGAATTTCTCAATAATGGCGTCCTTCAGTTCATCAATGCCGCCGACAGGTGTGTATTTGGTAAATCCGTCTCTGATGGCTTTTATTGCAGCCTCTTTTATATTTTGAGGCGTATCAAAATCAGGCTCGCCCACTCCAAAATTAACGACATCAACGCCTGATGCCTTTAGGGCTTTTGCCTTAGAGTCAATCGCAAGCGTCGGAGATGGTTTTATTGAAACAGACCTTTTTGATAATCTCATTTTTTTATAGAAAATTTTTAACCACAGAGGGCACAGAGAAAAACAAAAAAGATACTCTCTGTGTTCTCAATTTTTTGTATTAATTGTTTTTTCATAAATAAAATCCTCTGTGTTCTCTGTGGTTAATTAAGTTTTTTGTTCTTTTTTGTTAAGCTTTATGCTCCTGATAATATCATCCGGCGTGACTACTGCCGTGCCGAGTTCTCCTACGACAACCCCTGCTGCATGATTGGCATAAATTGCGGCATCCTTCATATCCGCACCTGCGGCATGACATAATGTAAATACTGCAATAACGGTGTCGCCGGCGCCGGTCACATCATAAACCTGTCTTGCAAAAGTCGGAATATGAGTAACCTTGCCGTCCGGCTCAAAAAAGCTCATCCCCTCATCCCCGCGTGTGATCAGCACTGCCTTGCATTGAAGGTTCTTAAGCAGTGTATCTCCCGCCTTGATTAAAGAAGCCTCATCTTTGATTTCAATCCCTGAGCCTGCCGACGCCTCATTAACATTCGGCGTTATAAAACTCACTCCTTTGTAATAATCAAAATGCCCGACCTTCGGATCAACTGCAACAAAAACCTTTGAGCCGGTAATTTTAAGCAGTTCTTCTATCATATTCCTGGTTATTACGCCCTTGCAGTAGTCGGATAAAATTATGGCTTTTATCTCGGGCAGGCATTTTCTGACATGATCAAGAATCAGGGATGTAGAGGACTGACTGATATCGGATTTAACTTCTTTGTCAAAGCGGACTACCTGCTGGTTATGCGCGATAATTCTGGTTTTAACTATGGTGGGCCTGTCTCCCTCAACGACAATGCCCTCTGTGTCCATCTCTTTTTCCCTGAACTTGTGTATCAAAACCCTTCCCATCTCATCCCGGCCGACAATGCCTGAAACAAAGACCCTGCCGCCCAGCGACGCAATGTTATTAGCCACATTTGACGCGCCTCCGAGGAGCAGGTTTTCATCAATCACCTCAACCACCGGCACAGGCGCTTCAGGAGATATCCTGTTTACCCTGCCCATTACATACCGGTCCACCATAAGGTCGCCTATAACGAGTATGCCTGTCTTGTGAAATTGTTTAATCAGGTCTATCATGTAAACTTATACAATTTAGCATGAGAGTAGTGTATTTCGCAACTCCCTATGCAAGATTGTCAATCTTCAGGATTTATGCCATAATAAAACTGTGAAATTTTTTGTTGGAAAATTTATTTTAATCCTTTTAATTCTCCTTTTCAGCGCCTGCTCAACCCTGAAAAGAACTGAGGCGCCTGAGCCTTCAAAAGAGGCTTATTATTATTACATCCTCGGGATTGAATCTGAAATCAACCATGACTGGGAAGAGGCATTAAAACAATACATGCATGCATTAAAAGAAGACCCCGATTCAGTCTACCTTAAAACTCATATCGGACGCCTGTTTTTGAGGAAAGGCGACATAGACAATGCAGTTTTAATGACTAAAACTGCAGTTGAACAAAACCCCGACTATGCTCCCGCCCTGTTTCTGCTTGGAGAGCTTTACCACAGTCAAAAGGATTTTGAGAATGCAAAAGCCATGTATGAAAAAGTTATACGCCTGTCTCCTGATAACTTTGAAGCCTACATATATCTCGGCACTCTTTATGCAACAAATAAAAAATTTGATGAAGCAATCAATATCTTTAAAAAGGTAATTGCCATGGACAGAGATAATGTGATGGCGCGCTTTTACCTCGGAAATGTTTATGTAGAAACGAAAAGATATGACGATGCAGTCACCGTGCTTGAAGAATGTATTGCATTGGGGAATGCGCCTGATTCAGTTTATCTTCTGCTCGGCTCCATATACAAAAGCAAAGGGAATACAGATAAGTCCATTGAGAATTTCCAAAGAGCCGTGGAAATAAATCCGCACAACATAGAAGTCAAGGAAAAACTTGTTGAAATTTATCTTAAACAGAAATCACCGGATAAGGCGCTGGAGCAGCTTGCCGGAATCCTCAAACAGCAGCCTGACAACCTGCAGGTTCATCTGATAATGGCCGGGGTCTATATTGATAATGAGCAGTACGAAAAGGCAATTGAAGAACTCCGCATTGTCATCAACGCCGACCCACAAAATGTAACGGCACGATACCTTTTGGGCCGCAGTCTGAGCGACATAAACAAATTTGATGAGGCAGTAGAACAGTTCAAAATTCTCTCCGGCATCAAACCGCAGGATGTCACATTTCTTATGCATCTTGCTATTTTGTTCCGGAAGGTCAACAAAACTGACGACGAGATAAGGACATATGAAAATATCCTGACCATTGAAACTTCAAAACCTGAGGTATATCTTTATCTCGGCGCCTCATATGCACAGAAAGGAGATTATGCAAAGGCTGAGGAAATACTTAAAAAGGGTTTTGCCATTGCGCCAGAGGACGAAGATTTGAATTTTCAGCTTGCGATGGTATATGAAAAAATTGGCAGGTACGACGAAATGTATTTACAGCTTAAAAAAACCCTGAAGATTAACCCAAACCATGTAGATGCCCTGAATTATCTGGGATATACTTATGCCGAAAAGGGGATTAACCTTGATGAAGCGCTTGAGCTTATTAAAAAAGCTGTGGAGCTGAAGCCTGAAAGCGGCTATATCCTTGACAGCCTCGGCTGGGTGTATTTCAAAAAAGGGCTTTATGAAGACGCACTGAGAGAACTCAAGAAGGCTCTTGAATTTACAGGCGACGATCCTGTTATTTTTGAACACCTTGGTGATATTTACTTAAAAATGGGCAATAAAAAAGACGCGCTGGACTCATGGGAAAAATCACTCAAACTTCAGGAATTGCCTGCCCATTACGATAAGGACAAAGGACTTACGGAACGGGTTACTGAGAAGATTAAAAAATTAAAGTAGGGCAAAAATATATTGAGGCATGATTACCTTAAAAGCGCCTGCAAAGATAAACTGGTTTTTAAATGTCCTCGGACTGCGTGATGACGGCTTTCATGAAATTCAGAGCCTCATCCAGAAGATAACGCTTTATGACACTCTGACCTTTGAACCTACTCAGGATTTAGTTCTGACAACATCACATGACATCGCGGCAGTCCCTCCTGAGCAAAACATTGTGTATAAAACCGCACTGCTGATGAAAGAAAAGTGCGGTGTGACAAACGGGGCGCATATTCATCTGGAAAAACTTATCCCCATGGCTGCCGGTCTTGGAGGAGGAAGCAGCGATGCGGCGGCAGCGCTCACCGGGCTTAACAAATTCTGGGGGCTTAACCTCTCACAGGCAAAGCTTCATGACTTTGCAGAGCAGTTAGGCTCAGACGTTCCGGTTTTTCTTTACAGTTCACCCGCATTTGTTGAAGGCAGGGGTGAAAAAATAACCCCGGTTAAAACATCTGAGCAGTTTGATATACTGCTTGTAAAGCCGGATGTGTCTGTCTCAACGGCATGGGCGTATACTATGTTATCCGTGATGCGTAATGCGTCATGGGATAAAAAAATCACTAAAAATTCCGAATCCGGTATATCACTCGTCACTCGTCACTCGTCACGGTCTTTAAGAGGGTTGACAAATACTACTGAAAAAGTTGATAATATTAAGTTTTTTATCAGGACATTAGAGGGAGCAAAGTCATCTATTGCCGGACACCGGGACATCCTGAGTTCCATAAAAGACAGCTTTTCAAATGACTTTGAGGCTGCTGTTACAGGGCATTTCCCTGTGATTGCGGATATAAAAAACAGGCTCCTGCAGGCAGGGGCTATGGTTTCTTTGATGAGCGGCAGCGGCTCTGCAGTATTTGGGGTTTTTGCCTCTGAAGAAGACGCCTCTAAAGCCGCCGCTGTTTTAACGGATTTCTGGACAGCAGTGGTTAAAACAGTGAACAGTTAAGAGTGAAAAGTGAAAATTTTATGTTTTAATAAACTCTTAACTCATAACTCTAAACTCTTAACTGCTTTGTTTGGGGCGTCGACAAACGGCAAGTCAGGAGACTTTGGATCTCCCATCTGGAGGTTCGAATCCTCCCGCCCCAGTATGCTGAATTTTGCTTTGCAAAATTCAGAGCCTACCGGCAGACAGGTTCAAAGTTTAGAGTTATAAGTTAAAAAGTATGGTTTTAATAAGTTCCTTTAACTTTTAATTTTTAACTCTTAACTTTTTTTAAGGAGGCAACATGCCAGAGGGCATTAAATTATTTTCAGGCACGGCTAATAAACCGTTAGCAGAAGAAATAGCTGATTACCTCGATATTCCGCTTGGTGATGCTGCGGTATCTGCGTTTGCCGATGGTGAAATACAGGTTCAGATAAATGAAAATGTAAGGGGCGCAGACGTCTTTCTGCTTCAGCCTACATGCAACCCCGTAAACCACAACCTTATGGAACTGCTTTTAATGATGGATGCTCTAAAACGGGCGTCCGCAAGAAGAATTACAGTTGTTATACCCTATTATGGTTATGCACGCCAGGACAGAAAGGTGCTGCCGAGGGTGCCTATTTCAGCAAAACTGGTAGCTGACTTAATAACGTCTGCCGGGGCAGACAGGGTGCTTACCATAGACCTGCATGTGGGACAAATTCAGGGGTTTTTTGACATCCCGGTGGATCATCTCTATGCCGCTCCTGTCATCAGCGATTATATCGGGGAAAAATATGCCAATAAGACAGTCATCGTCTCTCCTGATGCAGGCGGCGTTGAAAGAGCAAGGGCCTTTGCCAAAAGGCTTGGGGCGTCTCTTGCCATTATAGATAAACGTCGGGAACGGGCAAACATATCAGAAGTTATGAATGTCATTGGAGATGTCAAAGGGAAAAACGCAATTCTCCTTGACGATATGATAGATACCGCAGGCACCATTACGCAGGCAGTGTCTGCAATTAAAGGGAAAGGCGCAAAACGCATAATTGCGGCATGCACCCATGCCGTGCTCTCAGACCCTGCGATTGAGAGAATTAATAATTCAGCGCTTGAAGAAGTCATTGTAACCAATACAATTAACACACTAAACAAACAAAAGAAGTGCAAGAAGCTGACAGTTCTTTCAGTCTCTCCTCTTTTAGGGGAGGCCATTAAAAGAATCCACGAGGAGACTTCTGTCAGCTCACTCTTTACATAAAAATAAAATCTGGATTCCTGTTTCCACAGGAATGACAGGCACACGGAGGTTTTAACTATGGAAAAAATCACACTTAAAGCAGAGAAAAGAATAGAGACAGGCAAAGGCGCAGCGAGAAGCCTCAGGAGACAGGGCCTGCTCCCGGCGGTGCTTTATATAGGAAGCGGTTCAACGCCTATAAAACTCAACCGCAAAGAGATTGCAAAATTGATGTCTTCAGGCACTGCAGAACGCACCCTGATTACAATGGAATTAAAAAACAACGGCGGCACAACAGAACATTTATCTTTAATTAAGGATTACCATGTGGATCCTATAAGAAATGAACTGCTGCATGTTGACTTCATGGAAATTTCCATGGAAAAGAAAATCAAGATAACAATCCCGGTTATTATCACAAAAGAGCCTGTAGGAATTAAAAAAGGCGGTATAATGCAGCAAATCCTGAGAGAGATTCCGATAGAATGCCTGCCTACAAGCTTCCCTGACAAGATTGAAATTGATGCATCGGCATTGGAAATTGGCCATTCCCTTCATGTAAGCGACATTGCAGTTCAGGAAGGGATAAAAATACTGTCTGACTACCATGCGGTTATCGTAACCGTAAGCGCCCCTGCGGTAGAAGAGGTTGCGCCTGTTGCAGTGGCAGCGCCTGTTGAGGGAGCGCCTGCCGAGCCCGAATTGATAAAAAAGACTAAGACAAAAGAAGAGGCGGCTGAAGAGGAAGCAAAACCCCAAAAAGAACAGAAAACACAAAAAGAAAAATAAGATCCATGACTTGTCCGCCAGAGGTGGATGCAGGATGTAAGATGGTAAATAGCAGTCAGGGGATAACCCCTGACTGCTATTTACCATAAACCGTTCACTGTTTACTATTCACTGTTCACTAATAAAAATGTGGCTTATAGTTGGTCTCGGGAATCCCGGCAGGGCTTATTCAAAAACAAGGCATAACCTTGGCTATATGGTCATTGACGCCCTTGCCGTCAAATTTTCCATCCCGTTAGACCGGGAAACAAAAAACTGCATTTACGGCAAAGGCACAATTGCCGGCAAAGACGTAATCCTTGCCAAGCCGATTACGTTCATGAACAAAAGCGGAGCTGCAGTTGCCTCCCTCCTTAAAAAATTCATGCGCATTGAAAACATCGTTGTACTTCACGACGACCTTGATATAAATGCAGGCCGGCTCAAAATCAGGGAAAATGGTTCATCAGCCGGGCACAGAGGCATTGAATCAATTATAGAAAGCACAGCAGAAAACTTTATACGGCTGAAAATAGGAATCGGCAGGCCTGAATCCATCAGTCCTGAAGAGTATGTGCTGAAGAATTTCAGCAAGCAGGAATCCCCGCTTGTTAAAAAAACAATAGACAGGGCAGTTGATGCGGTAGAGGCAATTATTGATAAGGGTATTTCTTATGCCCAAAATAAGTTTCACAAAGAACAACATCTATAATGGCAATTGCCATGCCCGCCTCTGAGAAATAATTTACTTATAGACATTTGTAATTTAAATATCGTAAAATATTTTAACATGTTTATAGTCTGCCTATTATCATTTCTTTTTCTCCCGTCCATTGTCCATGCATGGGGTCCTCTTACTCATGTTTATCTCGGCAACCAGATAATAGACTTTGGCGCTGCTGCTATCCCGCCTGTTATTTACGGCGTAATAAAGAAATTTAAAAATGATTTTTTGTATGGAAACTTAAGCGCCGATATAATTCTCGGCAGAAAATTTCAGGGTTTTGAAAAAAATTCCCATAGCTGGGACATTGCATGGAAGCTTCTTGAGATTTCAAAAACAGACAGGCAAAAGGCCTTTGCCTACGGCTATCTTACTCACCTGTGCGCAGACACCGTGGTCCACAACCTTAAAGGTCCAAGACAGCCGTTCAAGCATTCTATCATAGAGGTCAAGGCAGACAGCATTGTCAACAAAAAATACAGCAAAATACTGAAGGGCCTTGACAAAATAATGCAAAAGAAAAACGATGTAGTTCTTGAAGACACGCTCGAGAGCCTGATTTTTTCATTTAAAACCAATAAGAGAATATTCAAAGGGTTTCTTCTTTTATCCGGACTCCCAAATTACCGTCCCGTATCCAATTTTATTAATAAACGCCTCCCCTACGAAATTCCTGTTGTTGACATTTATGACTTTCGGCAGGAATCGCTCCGCAGGATGTTTGAGCTATTGAAAAACGGCAGGGATTCAGACGTGCTGAAAGAGCATCCGCTCGGAAGCATCAGCAAGAGATTCTCATAATCGCTTAACCGCCTGTAAGATTTCTTAACACGTCAGGGCAAATTTTTGTTGCCTTTTTCTTAAAATTTTGATACGATTTCTGAAACTTCCGGGTTTTATACGGAGGGAAAACATAAGCGGATTGCCGGTTTACTGCCGGCATTTGCAAGTAAAACTTATGGGAGACAGAGAACTAAAATCAACCCTTGAAGCTCTCCTCTTCATCTCCGGCGACTCTGTTACATTAGATGCTTTTAAAAATATTCTTGAGACAGACAAAGCCGTGATTGAGGGGCATCTCAGGGAGCTTATTAATGAGTATCAGATAAAAAACACCGGGCTTTTAATTGCAGAGGTGGCAGGCGGATTTCAGATGGTCACAAATCCCGGCTGTGCTCCGTGGGTAAAAAAGTTTCTGAGCACATCGGTGCCTGCAAGGCTGTCACAGCCGTCTCTTGAGACGTTGTCCATCATTGCTTATAAACAGCCCATAATCAAGGCTGAGATTGAAGCAATCAGAGGCGTAAATTCAGACGGGGTTGTAAAAACCCTGCTTGAAAGACGGCTCATAAAAATTCTCGGCAGGAAGGAAGTGCCGGGCAGACCTTTAATGTACGGTACAACAACGGAATTCCTCCAGTATTTCGGACTGAAGGGCTTAACAGAGCTTCCGACATTAAAGGAATTTCAGGATGCGGAACTTCCGCTTCATGAAGAAATCATGCCTGCGGAGCCTCAGGCTGAAAAGCAGAATTTAGAGGAGCACTTTTTAAAAGAAGGGACTGCAGCATGTTAAAAACTTTTATTAACTATTTTGGAATTAGCTTTGTGATTTTCTTGATGTTTTTTACAGGCAGCAGTTTTGCCGAAAATTACAAAATTAAAAAAGGCGACAGCCTTTACAACATTTCAAAAAAATATAAAATCCCGGCAGATGAAATTAAAGAAATCAACAGACTTCAAAACAATAATCTAAAAGTAGGCAGTATTATTCATTTACCGCCCAAAAAATCCAAAACTGCTTCGCTGGAAAAATCTCCGGCAGTTACAGAAAATAAGTCTTTAGACAGCGATGGCGTTGAAACATATATAGTAAAAAAGGGTGATACCCTGATTGAAATTGCACAGGACTACAATATAACCGTTAAAGAAATAAAACGGCTGAACAATCTTAAAAGAACCGCCATTAAAGCAGGGCAGAAACTGCTTCTCCCTGTAAAAAAAGATGATGCCCCTGCAGAGATCCTCGCCGCACAGGAAGTAGAAACCAATCAGGACTCCGGCATATTCAATGATACCGGGGTTTTCAACGCGATAGATGCAGAAAACATCGGCACAGATTTGGAATTTCTTGATAAAAAGGAACGGCTGATACTTTTTGCCAAAAAATTTCTGGACATACCTTATAGGTTTGGCGGCACATCCATTATGGGCATTGACTGTTCGGCATTCGTTCAAAAGGTATTTGATTTTTTAAATGTCCCTCTGCCCAGAACGGCAAGGGAGCAATTTTACATTGGAGACAGGGTTGACAAAGGTGATCTCACTGTCGGAGATCTTGTATTTTTCAGGACCTATGCCAAATTTCCTTCCCACGTCGGCATATACATGGGAGACAATCTTTTTATCCACGCATCGTCAAAGGATAAGAAGGTTAAAATCAATAGTCTTGACGAGCCTTATTATTTTAAGCGGTTTTTGGGCGCCAAAAGGCTTATTGAGCCTCAGGCAATTGACTCCAATCCAGAGACTGAAGAGGATAGCGCCCGTTAAAATGGGGCAAAAGGCATTTTCTGATCTGTCATTCCGTCCCGATGTTTCGGGAATGCGGAATCCAGCGTCTTTAAAAAAAATCACTGGATTCCCGCTTTCGCGGGAATGACAACATACAAAAAAAGAAGTTTATACTTAACTAAACGGGATAAATAATTTTTCCCATACTGCTTACGTCGTAACCTCCAAGATTAATGACCGTGTCCCTGAATTCTTTATCCGTCCTTATTATTTCAAATAGTCGGTCAAGTATTTCTGTTCCGTAAAATTTTTTCGGGACAGCGAGGTCATAACGCTCTTTTGCAACAGGAATAAAATCAAGCCCTAATGCCCGTGAAGCGGCAACGATGCCAAGCCCTGTGTCTGCAACACCGGTCAAAACAGCAGAGGCGACTGCCATATGCGTGTACTCTTCCCTTTCATACCCTTTTATCTTTTTGGCGTCTATGTTAAGCTCCTTTAAATATTTATCCGTCAGGAGCCTTGTCCCTGCCCCTGCCTGTCTGTTTATAAAGGTGATATCTTCCCTTGTCAGATCCTCAAAACCTTTAATGCCCTTTGGATTTCCCCTCAGGACAAAAAACCCCTGCTGTCTGTACACAAGGTTGACAAGAATGATTTCATCCGGGTCCTTAAACATACGTTTGATGAACGGGATGTTGTATTCGCCGGTCTCATCATCCAGAAGATGCGTGCCTGCAAAATGCGCCTCCCCCCGTTTTAATGCCGTTAAGCCGCCCATAGAGCCGACATGGGCGGATGAAATGGAGTAGCGCGGATATTTCTTCTTTAAAAAATTAGCAAGAACATCAAGGGTGTTGTCGTGGCTTCCAATGCAGATAATTGTATTTTCAATTTCATCCATGTGCCTGAGCAGTTCAACAGTTACCTCAGCGCCGGCGCCCAGTCCTTCACTCATTGCAGGAATCCTGACAAACCCGTCAGCTCTTACAAGGGTCATCAACGCCCCTGCGCCCCTGCCCACAGGGCTTGCCACAATATTCTCCCCCACCTTCCCGATTTTTACCCTTAAGAATTCTTCCTTGCCTATCGCTGATGCAACAGGCCTGCTTAATTTCGCAGTTAACATCTCCTTGTATTTAGGCTCAAGTCCCTGCCATATATGAAGTATTGGTTTTGCGAATAATTCAAATGTAATATATGCAGATACGGGATAGCCGGGTATTCCAAGCACAGGCTTATTTCTGACCCAGCCTAAAACCATAGGCTTCCCCGGCTTGATATTTATACCGTGAAGCATTATTTCGCCAAGACCGCTTATCACATCTGCAGTAAAATCCCTTGCGCCTGCAGAGGAACCGGCATTGATAACCACAATGTCCGCAGTTTCCACGGCAGCAATCAGCGCTTTTTTAAGTTTCTCAATATCATCAGGCACAGGTTTAAACCGTACCGGCTCGCCGCCCCATTCAGATACCATGCCTGAAAGTATCCTTGAGTTAAATTCAATAATATCTCCTTTTTTCAGTTCAGCGCCCGGCTCTACTATCTCACTGCCTGTGGGAATAATCGCAACCTTTGGTTTTCTCCTGACAGTCACCTCTGTAAATCCTCCGGCAAGCATTGCGCCGACATCCACAGGCCTTATCCTGTGGTTCTCAGGGAGAATAAGCTCGGTAACCACAATGTCCTCCCCAATTGTCCTGACATGCTGCCACGGAGCCACCGCCTCAATGATTTCAATATATTCTATGCCCCCCTTTGACAAAGGGGGGATGGGAGGATTTATATTCTGACTCCTGACTACATTCACATCTTCAATCATTATCACCGCATTGAATCTTTCAGGCATCGGCTCTCCGGTGTTAACAGGCACAGCCTGCTCAGGAATACTGAGCCGTTTCGGCGTTCTGTCTGAAGCCCCGAAGGTCTCGGCAAACCTGACTGCATAGCCATCCATTGCCGATGAATGATAAAAGGGAGATGAGAGCTTTGCAAACACCGCTCCGGCAGTAACTCTGCTCTGAGAATCTATTACTTGAATGGTCTCCCCGTCAAAAGGTTTTGCTAGGCCGCTTTCAGTTAATTTTTTATTCCATCTCTCAATTGCCTCTTTAAGAGGAGTGTTTTCAAGATAAATTTGTCTTGCCAAGCTTGCGCCTCCGGATTTAAATATCTGTTTTCAATAAACTAAAAATTAAAACAATTCAACATCAACCTCGGCGCCCTGCTGAAGTCCTGTCTTATGCAAAGGTATCATGATCATGCCGTCGGCTTTTACAAGGGTTGTGATAAGCCCGGATTTGCCTAAAACAGGAACCGCCCAGATTTCGCCGTCTCTTTCTTCAAGCATAACCCTTATATGCTCTTCCCTTCCTGAACCGGTTGATATATTTTTTGAGAGCCTTGCCCTGACTGTTTTTTTTATTTCCCTGTATAGGCTGTCCTTTTCTCCGGTAAGCATCATCAGGACAGGCAGTATAAAAAGCTCAAAACACACTGTTATTGCCACAGGATGACCGGGAAGTCCAAATACAGGCCTGCCGTTTGCAATGCCGTAAATTATCGGCTTGCCCGGCTTGACGGAAACACCGTGAAAAAGAATACCCGGCTTCCCGAAGCTGTTTATCAATCTTGCCGTAAGGTCTTTTGCGCCTACAGAGCTTCCGCCGGAAATAATTATTAGGTCTGATTCTTTAAATGAATCCTCTAAGACCTCTTTCAGTAAATCAAAATTGTCAGGAAATATTCCCTTATTAACAGGCGTCCCCCCTGCAGTTTCAACCATTCCTGCAAGGACATATGAGTTTATATCTCTTATCTTTCCCGTCGTTATATGGCCGGACGGCGGCGCCACTTCATCGCCTGTTGAGATAATCGCCGCCACAGGCTTTTCATAAATCCATACCTTTATAATGCCGGTGCCGGCAAGCACGCCGATGTCCTGAGGCCTGAGCCCGTGTCCTTTTTTTAAGATTAAATCTCCGCTTTTGCAGTCCTCTCCTGCCTGAATTACATTTTCTCCAGGCGCAGCAGGTCTCAACACCTCAATTAATTTTCCGCTTACTGTGCAGCAATGCTCAAGCATTACAACTGCATCGGCATTTTTCGGAAGCATCCCGCCTGTTGAAATCCCTGAGGCATCACCTGCAGCTAAATTAAATGCAGGCTCTTCACCCATCAGAATTTCGTGTGTAACACTAAGATATGCAGGAGCTGTCTCTGCAGCGCCGAATGTATCTGACGCCCTTACGGCAAAACCGTCAACGGTAGAGCGGGCAAATGGCGGGAGATTCTCATGGGATACAATATCCCTTGATAAAATCCTGTTCAACGAATTTTCAATCCGTATTTCAATCTCATGGGGCAGAGTAAAATCCGCTGATTTAAAAATCAGCCCTCTTGCATCTTCAACACTCAAAACCTCTTCACGTCCAAGCATGTCTTTCATAATCGGTAATCAGTGAATAGTATTAACTTATTTATTCTGCTATTAAAACTAAAGTTATCCCTTATGCCTGTCTTTATCGTTTCCTGATTCTCTATCTGTTTCTCTATCTCTATCTGCCTCTCTATCTGTCAAAGAAACATCCCTTGTAAAATCAGGACACCTGATATCTTTACCGCTTACTGTGAATTTTTTTTTGCAGTCAGCCCTCCAGGCGCAGACTATGCAAATATCTTTAGATGACATTAAGCCCTCCGGTCAAATAACTTCAGGTTTTCTGAATATGCTGTAATTCAGCGCCGTTTGAATGTTTGATTCTATGCATTCTTTTGAATTTATTATAAAGATTTTTCTGTTTATATGAAAGAGTTCTCTCTCAACCCTCTCCACCGGTATCATTTTCTTATAACGCCTTCTTAATTCAGCCTCAAACATCGGGACTATCTTATCCTTCATCCTTAATTCCGTGTCAACAAAAAAAATTGAGACGTCAGGGGCAAGGTCCATTATTCTGTCAATAAAGGCTGTAATTCCCTTGTCGTAAATCTGCTTCGGAGGAGATGATTTTACTTCCATGTAAAGCAGTGATGAGTCAATCTTTGCTATAAGGTCATAATCGCCGCCGACTTTAGGTCTTTTAAATTTTACCCCCCAAACAACCTCGGCGCCGAATTCTTTCTCTATCAGTTTTGCCATAAACCACTCAAGCGTTTCCCCGAAACTCTTTATTGGTCTTTTAATAAAATGATACCTCTCCTTATTCTCCTTAAGCGATTCAGCAAGGCGCGCCTTTACCAGAAATCCGGCATACCGGCGTGTGACCTCTTCTGTTGCATATCTTGCAACGTCTTTTACTGAAAATGATTCCTGCCATTTAATGACATCCCTCAAAAACAATCTGAAAGAATATTTTTTCAAATGCGCATAAAATTGCCTGAGCAATGCGGTGTTTGAAGGAACGAGCAAATCATCTTCAGGCTCTTTTTTGTATATATAGAATCCCCTTCTGGAAAGCATTGTCTTTAGGTCAGGGGTGATGGAGCGGAGCAGGCGCCTCAGGCGTTTTATTTCTTTTCTGAGGCTTGCTGTTTCGGAAATTGGGCTGTCCATAATGAAAGTTCAAGCGGTTGAACATTGTTCAACATTGTTCAACGTTAAAACAGTTTGAACGACTTGAACAATTTGAACGATTTCTTCGGTTATCTGCCGGATCATCCCTTATCGCCGATAATTTTAACAATGACCCTTCTGTTTCTCGGGCCGTCAAATTCACAGAAAAATATGGACTGCCAGGTCCCGAGGATAAGTCTCCCGTTATCAATAACAATAACTTCCGATAGCCCGGTAAGCAATGATTTTATATGCGCATCTGAATTCCCCTCGGCATGGGAATAATTGGAATCAACCGGCGCCAGTTTGCTCAGCGTTGCCTGAATATCTTTTACAACAGAGGGGTCTGCGCCTTCATTTATCGTAATGCCGGCCGTTGTATGCGGTACATAGACATAACACATCCCTGTTTTTATATTTGATTCGCTGACTGTATCATGAATATCCTGTGTTATGTCAACAAACTCATTTTTTGCCTTGGTCCTTATATTAATCGTCTTTAACATTACATCCTCCCAAAGATATCGTCATAAAATGCCTTATCAACGGAAAAGTCTATTCTCAGCGCAAATATTTTCTCAGGCAGATTTAACTCCATGAGTTTTACGAGATCTTTTTCGGTTGTGATAATTTCAAGCCCCCCTGCAGTCTCCATAATCATGTCTATATCCTGTTGTCTGTATTTATAATGATCCCTGAACGAATTAAATTTTACTACTTCTGCCCCTATTGCAGTCAATGATGTTTTAAAATGCATAGGGTTTGCAATGCCGGAAAAAGCATAAACTCTTTTTTTATTTATAAAGTCAATGTCCCTGACAGTCCCCTTTGCATTCACAAAAGACACCGGCATATGGGATGAAGGGTACAACGGCGCATGCGGATTATACCTTTTTATCTTTAAAATAAGCGCGTCCATCTGCGCACGGCTTGCGGCATCAGTTTTCGTAAGCACTATTATATCCGCCCGGCTCATTGATTTCAGCGGCTCCCTTAATATCCCTTCAGGAAACAACTTATTGTTCCCAAACGGGTTTGTAGCATCAATAAGAAGAATGTCCAGATCCCTGTACAGCGCCCAGTGCTGAAAGCCATCGTCCAAAATAAAAATGTTGATTGCATCTTTCCCTGTTTCGTTAATTGCTGACATCCCTGCAAAATAACGGTTCCTGCCTATTACAACAGGAATATCCGGCAGCCTGTATGTCATTAAAACTGGTTCATCCCCTGCCAAATGGGTATTCAGACACGGCTCATTGCCTATGCTTTTCATGCATGGTGTTTTCATCTTGCCCCTGTACCCCCTGGTAAGCACGCACGGTTTAAATCCCCTTTTTTTTGCTGCCTGTGCAAGGGCTATTACAGCAGGCGTCTTGCCGGTGCCGCCGAGCGTGAGATTCCCTATGCTCACAACCTTTGAGGGAAGTCTCTTTGAATCTTTCAGTGATGTTTTATACAAAAATTCCCTGACTGAAAGAATCATATTGTATATTGAACTAAACGGTCCCACGATGCCCTGCCTCATGCAGCATGTTCCGTATAAGCTCAACGGCTTTTTTAACTGCGCCTGTATTGTTTTCAGTAATAACCTTTGCCCTTTGTCCCATCTCTTTTGCCTTATCAGAATATTGTAATAAATCCCTGACTGTATTAGCCATACCCCCTGAGCCTCTGACCATTAATGCGGCGTCCTGTTTTAAAAATTCCTCTGCAATCATAAAATTATCCATGTGGGGGCCGAAAATAACCGGCTTAGCCCAATAGGCAGGCTCCATGATATTATGCCCTCCATGGGGAAGAAGGCTTCCGCCGACAAACACCACAGTTGCAGCAGAGTAAACTTCCGGCAGCTCTCCGATAGTATCAAGAAGAACCACATCATACGCCTCCCCCTTTTTTTCTTCTTGACCCCTTGACCCCTTGACCCCTTGACCCTCGCCGTTTGACCCTTGCCCCTTTTCTTCTTCAATCGCTTGAACCCTTGAACCCTTGAACCCTTGAACCCTTTTTTCAATCTCCGTCCTTCTGATAAAATTAAACCCTTTCTTCCTCAAAATATCTTCAGCTTCCTGAAATCTCTCAGGATGCCTCGGCGCAAGTATAAGTTTTAAATCCGGTATACTCTCCCTAATGAGCTTAAAGGCCTCCAGGATGATTTCCTCCTCGCCCCTATGCGTACTGCCTGCCACAAGTATGCGTCCTTCAATATTATCTATCCATGTCTTTTCATGCTTAATCGCAGGGAGATTTATATCAAATTTAAAATTCCCGGTAACGCTTACCTTCTTCTGCCCTGCCCCAAGCATAATAATCCTTTCGGCATCATTCTTACCCTGCATATAAAAAACATCAACATACGTTAAGACTTTTTTTATGAATGGTCTTATGCGTTTATAGCCCTTGAATGAATTGCTGGAAATTCTTCCGTTTATGACAACTATGTGTGAGCCTCTGTCTTTTAATTTTTTAAATAACTGCGGCCAAAGCTCCGTCTCCATAGTTGCAAAAATTTTAGGAGCCAAAAGTTTAACAGCCCTGCCGACACACAGCGCCGAGTCCCACGGCATATACATAATCCTGTCTGCCTCGGGGAATTTTTCAAGCGCAACACCCTGTCCCGTATAAGTCGTCGTGGAAAAAACAATCTTCATATTAGGAAATTCTTTTTTAAGCTGTTTTAAAAACGGCAGGCAGGCTATGACCTCGCCCACTGAAACCGCATGAATCCATACATCCGCAGCCGCATATTGAGATATGCCTAAACGCTCGCTCAAATATCTGAGCCTGTCGGCAGGTCCTTTTTTAAATATCAGCCCCGGCAGATAAATCAGCAGCGCTAAAGTGGAGAGAAAATTATACAGCAGGAGCATCTTTCCCCGCGTCCTGAAATAGTTTCCCCTCTATCTGCGTTTTGTAGAGTACCTTATATATGCCGTCCCGTGAGAGGAGTTCCTCATGCGCGCCCGATTCTGCAATCTTCCCTTCATCAAGAACCAGTATTTTATCCGCCTTTCTCACTGTGGACAGCCTGTGCGCGATAACAAACGTAGTCCTGTTTGTCATCAGATTATCAAGCGCCTTCTGAACAATAACCTCTGATGCGGTATCAAGAGACGATGTTGCTTCATCAAGAATGAGAATGGGAGGATTTTTAAGCAGCGCCCTTGCAATGGATATCCTCTGCTTCTGCCCGCCTGAAAGTTTTACGCCTCTTTCTCCAATAACCGTGTCATAGCCCTTAGGCATATCCTTTATAAAATCATGAGCGTAAGCCGCCTTTGCAGCCTCTATTATTTTTTCATCGGATTCACCGGATTTCCCAAATGCGATATTTTCCCTGACGGTTTCATTAAAAAGCACGACATCCTGACTCACAATGCCTATTTTCAGGCGGAGGGATTCAAGGGTAACGTCATTAATGTCCATGCCGTCAATCGTTATATTACCGCTTGACGGGCGGTAAAACCTCGGAAGCATGTCAACAAGCGTTGTCTTTCCGGCGCCGCTCCTGCCGACTATCGCGACAAGCCCGCCCTTCTTAACGCTAAAACTAACGCCGTTTAAAACCTTTTTCTCAGTGCCGGGATAAAAAAATACCACGTCGTTATACGCTATCCCATCATTAATCTGAGGGAGTTCTGCCTTCCCGTCAATTTCAGGCTCCTGGTCTATGAGGTAAAAAATCCTCTCCGCCGACGCGCTCGCCTGCTGAAGGCTGTTGTTGGCGGCGCCGAGCCTTTTAAGCGGAGTATATATCAGGCCTACCGCGGCAGAAAAAGATATTAATTCCCCGAGCGTCATCTCGCCCTTATTCACAAGATAAAAACCGTAAAACAACATGCCCACCGTACCCAATCCCGTAATGATTTCATGAAGCAAAACCGAATATTCAGTTGTGCGCGCGCCTTTTACGGATATCCTGTAATAATTTTTATTTTCTTCCTGAAACTTGTCTATGTGAAGTTTCTCCTGCAAAAAAGCCTTAATCATCTTCATTCCTGATATGCTTTCAGTAAGCCTGACGATAAGCCCTGACACCTGCTCCTGAGTTTTCTTGGCAATCTTTCTCAGTTTCTTACCGAATTTATCAATGAAATAAAAAGAAAACGGCAGAATTATCGTTGCCAGTACTGCAAGGTCCCATCGCCTTATAAAGGCAACTGTCAGGAGGACGATAAATGTAGCACCTTCAACCAGAACATCCTTTACCGCATACCCCAAAAGCCCCTGAAGCGTGTTGGAATCATTAATCGTCCTTGAGATGATTTCGCCTGAAGTGTTCTGGACATAAAAATTCATCGGAAGGGCAATAAGTTTTTTAAAAATCTGCTCTCTTATGTCCCTCACTACCTTTGCGCCGACTATGCGCATCAGGAATGAATGGACAAAGGCAAAAATACCTTTGAAAATAAAAAATCCGGAATAAGCAAGCAGGTACATTGATATTACACCGGTATCTTTAGCCACGCCGTCAATGACGGGCTTGATGTACCACGCCATTGCGCCTGTGATAGCAGAGGTCACAAGGCTGAACACACCGGCTATCGCCATAATCCACCAGTACGGTTTAAGATAACTTATTAAGCGCTTGTATCGTTCCACCCTGCCAGTTCTCCTATCATTACAGCCACCCTTGCGGATGCCGTCTTTTTTCCCATAAGTTCTTTAATCCTGTTTAAATTCACAATCATCTCCTGCCTGTATTTATCATCACGCAGGATTTTTTTAATCTCTGAAAAAATATTTCCCGCTGTGGCTTTTGCCTGAATCAATTCCTTTACAGCCTCCCGGCCTGAGAGAATATTTACAAGGGAAATAAATTTCACCTTGATTAACAGTTTAGCAAAAAAATGCGTTAATGGCGAAAGTTTATAAAATACCACCATCGGCGTGCATAGGAGCGCCGTCTCGAGCGTTGCAGTGCCTGATGCAACGGCTGAAACCTCAGAGCAAGCGACAGACTTCCTGGTCCTGCCTTTTACAACTGTAACATAATGAGGGAGCATCTCTCCCGTCAGACTGCTCTCCTGCGCAAGCGGAATGATAATCTGAATATCAGGCAGTTCCCTGTGCAGCATTTCCGCAGTTTCCCGAAGAACAGGCATGTGCTTTTTTATTTCTGCCGGCCTGCTCCCCGGAAGAAGGGTGATTACAGGTTTGTCAGGAGCAAGCCCGAGTTTTTGTTTTAATTCCTCTTTTGTAAAATTAAAATCCATTGTCTCTGCAACCGGATGCCCGACAAATTCAGCCTGAAGCCCTGCGTTTTTATAAATATCCGCTTCAAAAGGGAACAGCACAGCCATTTTATTTACGAGAGCGGCGATTTTCTTCACCCGGCCGCTCCTCCACGCCCACACCTGCGGGCTGACATAGTAAAAAATGGGAATGTTTAAAGCCTTTGCTTTTTTTGCAAGCGCAAGATTAAAGTCAGGATAGTCAATGAGGACCAGGACGTCAGGGCGGTTATCAACTAAAGCCTGTTTTGCTTTATTAAATACTTCCCTTATTTCCCATAGGTGTTTTAGGACCTCAGTAATGCCGATGGCGCTGGATATGGGGGCAATCAGCTTTACGCCCTCTTCTTTCATGCGGCTTCCGCCTATGCCGGTTATCTCAACATCATGCCATTTATTTTTAATCTCCCTGCTTAACAAAGCGCCGTAAAGCTCCCCCGACGCCTCGCCCGCGCAAATCATGAGCCGTTTAGACATCTGAATAAAATATCACTAATAGGGGGAAAATGCAAAAAAGAGGCAATTCCCCAAAACAGACCCACTAATTTGTAATTATGCCTGTTTTTAAAATACAAAAATACCTTGACAATACAAAGCGTTTAATCAATAATTAAAAAACTTAATGGAATTAACAATTTCGTCAAAAAATGCTGTTTGAATATGGATTTTAAATTTTCAATACATACTCAAGACATGTTGAAGGAACGTGAGATTCCAGAGGAATGGGTACGGCGAACTATTAATAAAGCTGACTGGGAAAATAAAGGAGTTGACAATAATACTCATTATTTTAAAAGGATAGATGAGCATGAGGGGCGAGTATTACATGTGGTTGTAAATCCTCATGTTTCACCAAAGAAAGTCGTTACCGTTTTCTTTGACCGTAAAGCAAGGAGGAAAAAATGAGACTAAAAGTAGACAAAGAAAATGATGCACTTTATTTCCGATTGGATGAATCCTCTATCTTGGAATCAGAGGAAGTACAGCCAGGGGTGGTTTTAGATTTCAACGCAGATGGTAAAGTTGTGGGTGTTGAAATACTAAATCTGAGTACCAGAATAAAACCTGAGCAGTTAAAAGTCCTGCAATACGAGACTGTATAAGGCATTTTTACTGGCACTAAAAAGTTAAAGGTGAAAACTGATATTTCAAGATGTGACCCTAATATGTTTCTCCAAGACTTGACCCTAATATGTTTCTCCCAGCTGATGCCCCTACTATGTCTCAAGGTCCGTTTGAAATAACAAAAGTGTATTTATTTACTCCTCCCCATGTCACTAAAAGAATTACTGCACAATCAGGGCTATTCACTATTCATCCCAGCCCCAGCATTCCCTATAACAATAATTTGATAAAATTTATTATTCCTGCTGCAAGCAGATTGAAAATAAGAAATGAACTTAGAATATTAGGAATAAAAAGAGCATCACTTTTTCCTGACTTAGACGGACTATCAGAAAGTATAAACGACACTGTCCGTCATCCTTTATAGCGATGAATTGGGGTCTGGTCTTGAAATATAAGTTTTAACTTCTGAATTTTAAGATTCTGAGATTGCTTTGTCGTTTCACTCCTTTCAATAGCACAGTTCCTTTCTATCTGGAATACAAAAATACCTTGACATTACAACAAGTTTAAACAATAATTAAATATCTAAACCCTTTCTTTAATAATTGAGAAAATATTTATAGGTAGTAACATTAAATGAAAAAACCTCAACTTTATTTAGAAACATCTGTATGGAACTTCTGTTTTGCAGATGACGCTCCAGAGAAGAAAAATATAACCCTGACATTTTTTGACAAAATCAAACAGGGTGAATACGATATATTTATTTCAGATGTTGTTATTGAAGAAATAGGTAGAGCTGGTGAAAACAAAAAGCAATTGCTTTTAGAAAAAATCTCTACCCTCAGTCCTGTCAGACTGGTAGTCAATGAACAAATAGTAGGGCTTGCTCAGAAGTATATCTCAGAAGGGGTGTTACCTTCAAACAAAATTGAGGATGCGATGCATGCAGCCGTTGCTACCTTTTTTGAAATGGATGCTCTGATTAGTTGGAATTTAAAACACTTAGCAAATTTAAAGAAAATGGAAATGATAAATGGAATAAATATGAAAGAGGGATATTCTAAAAGATTGGAATTAATTACCCCTATGGAGGTGTCGGATGAAGAAGTATGATAAATCCTTAATTGAAGTATGGGAATGGAAAGAAAAAGTTTACCATGATGTAAAGGATTTAGATGCTAAAGAGTATGTTCGCAAAATCAAAAATGATGCGGATAAAATACTCGCAAAGAATCAAATTAGATTAAAGGCTGTTTCGCAAAAAGAAAAATATCAGAAAGTGGCGTGAATGCAAGAAACAAGACCAGACCCTATGACCTAGTATGACCTAGTACTGATGGGAAAGTTGTGGGTGTTGAAATACTAAATCTCAGTACCAGAATAAAACCTGAGCAGTTAAAAGTCCTGCAATACGAGACTGTATAAGGCATTTTTACTGGCACTAAAAAGTTAAAGGTGAAAACTGATATTTCAAGACTTGACCCTAATATGTTTCCTAATATGTTTCTCAAGACTTGACCCTAATATGTTTCTCTAATATGTTTCTGACCCTGATATGTATGGTATTATGTTTCAAATCAAGCCTAAACACATAGGAGGTTTTATGAGAAAGGCCGATAGTGTAAAATGAATTCTGTAAATATAAAACAGGGTATAATTCTCAATGGAATAAACAACTCCCTAAAAGGGAGAAAGGAGAACTATACCCATGAAGAGAAGTTTAACAAAAAAGGCAAGAAAAGTCATTGATGCAGGGCTGGAGGAATTGAGGCAAGCGCCGCCATTAGCGGAAATAACGAGGATAGGCGCCCGGATGATGTTGCAGGTGGCAGTAGAGGAAGAAATAACGGCACACATCGGCAGGGACTATTACGAGAGGACTGTCTCGGCAAAGGGAAGTCGGAACGGGTCAAAACCGAGATCGGTAAAGATTGGCAGCGGAGACATTGGGCTATGGATGCCGCAGGCGAGAAACGCTGGTGGACCATTTCATTCCCTGATACTGCCGCCCCGGGTCACACAGATGGATGAAATACAGGAGGTCATACCACTTTTGTATATGAACGGACTGTCGACGAGGAAGGTAAAGAAAGCTGTAGGCAAGCTCATAGGGCAAAAGGGGCTAAGCCATCAGAATGTTATGCGGATCAGCGGCAGGATTGTAGAGGAGTTCAATGTATGGAAGAAGCGGGACCTGTCAAAACTGAAACCTGTGTATCTCATCCTTGACGGGATACGGCTGGGGGTGAGAGCCGGCACGACAGAGAAAGAGGCAGTGCTGGTAGCCTGGGCGTTTATGGAAGACGGCAGCCGGGAGCTTGTCAGCGTATCGCTTGGCAACCGGGAATCATACAATGCATGGAAGGGATTTCTGGAGGATCTTGTGCGAAGGGGAATGAGCGAGCCGATGCTAACTGTTATAGATGGATGTCCGGGGCTCAGCAAGGCAGTTGATGAGGTCTTCCCTGAATCGGATAAACAGAGATGCACAAAACACAAGACTGAAAACGTGCTGGACAAAGTGCTGGAACAGGATAGGGCCTCGGTGAAGGAGTCAGTGCGGAAGGTATTTTATGCCTCAACCTATGAGCATGCAAAGGAAGCATTGGAGATGTTCAAGAAAAAGTGGAGCATGAAATATCCTTCAGCGGTCGCGTGTCTCACCGAAGATATAGAGAGCTGCCTGACCTACTACAAATATCCTTATCAGCATTGGCTCAGAATACGGACAACCAATGTAGTGGAGAGGAGTTTCAAGGAGGTGAAGCGAAGGGTAAAAGGAATCGGACGGTTTCAGAATGAGGAGCGTGCACTCACTATGGTTTTCTGGCAACTCAACAAAGAGCTGAGATGGAATGGAGTGATTATGAACAAAGAAGCAAAGGCAATCCTTGCTAAAATCCGCATATCAAGGATTCAGAGGATTGCGGCATAATTGAAGCTATGAAAACCCTTGAGAATAAAGCCCTGATGAGATTTTACAGAAAAGACTTGACAGTATCAGAAAGGCAGCTATTTTATTATTTGGCATTTTTACGTTTTCTGGTTGTGCAATAAATTCAGGCGTTGTTCCAATCGGGCAAGATACTTACATGGTATCTCGTCAGGCAGCAACAGGTTTTACCGGTATGGGATCTCTAAAAGCCGACGCATTTAGAGAGGCAAATGCATACTGTATGTCACAAAATAAAAAGCTACAGGTAGTTAATACTAATGAATCAAGTCCACCTTACGTTTTAGCGAATTTCCCAAGGGTTGAAATTCAGTTTATGTGTCTTGGCGAAGGAGACGTGGAGTTAAGCCGGCCCAAATTAAGAAAAGAAGCAGACACAGTTATTGAGGTCAAGTAACAACTATACATGGGAAAACGTAATTTATAAACACGTATAACTAGTCACTGGAGAGGGTTGCTCAAAAGCTAACACTTTTTCACACCCCTCAATTTCACGTTCTCCCTTCGCTTCGCGGCGACTTAACTGCCACATTATAACTTAAATAAATGGAAACGTCAGAGATCATAACATTAATCGTAAGTTCTATTGGCGGATCTGCAGCCTTATTTACAGCTGTGGCTTGGCTTGCGAGGTCTTTGATAAAAAACTTCATTGATAGGGACTTGGAGAAGTTTAAACTCAACTTGGAAAAAATGGCATTTGAACATCAGATACGGTTTAGCAAACTACACGAAATTAGAGCTCAAATTATTGCGGAGTTATACGGTCGTCTATATGAGTTCCATTGGGCAGTTTGTGCCTTTCTTAGAGATTTCCACAAAGAAAATAAAAATGATAAAACACACAGAGTTCAAGAGATAGATAAGAAATCATATGAGTTTAAAGATTACTTTGACAAACATCGGATTTATTTTACTGAAAATATATGTTCTAAAGTTGATGAGCTTGTTGATGCATTATACTCTGCATACGTACCATTAGAGGTGACAGATAGTGATGATGATAATTTGATAAAAGTCTGGGGCAAGTGCGCGGACACTGTTCGAAAACAGTATCCGGCAATAAGGTCTTCTCTTGAAAGCGACTTTAGAAAAATATTGGGAGTTATTGAACAAGGAATTGGGGTCACTCATTAAAGGCCGCTCTGTCAAGCCTTAAAAATAGTGACAGCCATTTTTGCCGGCAACGGCAGATAATATGCTAAAATAATAAAAACAGGAGGTGAGATAGATGGCTACAATTAAAGAGTCCGTAATATCGTTGGTAAAAGACATGCCTGAAAATTCTACTTTAGAGGACATAATGGAATCCCTCTATGTAAAACAGAAAATACTGAAAGGGCAAAAGCAGTTAGAAACAGGTCAGTTCTATACCCATGAAGAAGCAAAGGAAATGATGAGAGAATGGCTAAAATAAAATGGTCTAAGGATTCGCTTGCTGACCTGAAAGAAATCTGTCACTTTATCGCTTTAGATTCCCCTTATTTTGCCACTGTGTTGAAGGATAGAGTTTTTGAGATGGTTGAACATCTGGAATTGTTTCCAGAAATGGGGCGGCATGTGCCGGAGTCTAATGAACCCTCTGTTAGAGAACTGATTTATAAAGGTTACAGAATAGTGTATCAGATTAGAGAGGGGTATCTGGAAATAATCACTGTTCTTCACGGAAGCAAATTGTTGAAATTGAAGCCCTTGAGAACCAAGAAAATAGGCAAGAAAATAGGGACAGCGCCCGTTTAATTCAAAAATAAATCCACATCCTGCATTTTTACATAACAAACCGCAGGCTTTCCTTGCAAAAGAATGTTCGTACAATTATACTAACATTCAGGGAGGTGGTTTATATGAAATTTGTCAATGTCCGCGAGTTCAGTTCTTCTGCGACAAAACTTCTCAGAGATGATGTGGAAAGAGGGGAAAAGGTTGTAATTACCAGGCGGGGCAAGCCTGTCGGGCTGATAATTCCATTCAAGGACAAGATGGCTGTTGCCGAGGCATTGCTTGAAGAGGCTGAGGCACTGCTTAAAGACAGCGGGATAACAGAATCAGACGTTCTGAAAATGCTCGGCAAGGTCAGAGAAAAGGTCTATGCCTAAAGTTATAGTTGACGCGAATGTTATTGTCTCGGCATTATTCGGAGGCATTCCGAAAAAGGCATTTTTAAAGGCATTAAAAACCTGTGACGTCTATATCTCGCCTGACATCCGCATGGAACTGCTTGGTCTCATGGAAGCGCTTGAGAAAAAGCTGGACAGTATTAAAATCAGACGCCTTCGCTCTATAATCTTAAGCCTTCTTTCTGACTCAAAAGAAGTTATCCCTGCAAAAAGCATTGAACTTTCAAGGGATAAAAAAGACAATGCCTATTTAAATCTCTGTCTTAAAGTGAAGGCAGACTTTCTTTTGACAGGCGACAAAGACCTCCTTGAAATTTCTCCGAACAAACTAAAAACCTCCGGCTTAAACCGGCTTAAAATTGTCTCTCCAAAAGTGTTTCTATCCTCAAGTTAAAACGAATACAAAAACCCTGCAATTCTTGTAATGCCGATTCCCTCATAATTCTTCAGGGCCAGGAGGTGCCTGTCCCCTGTGACTATAAGGCTGGCATTTGCCTCTTTTGCGCATTCAAGTATTCTGTTGTCAGGACCGTCTGAAAGCAGGGTAATATTTTTAACCGGTTTTAAGACTGCTGCGGCTTTACTGATATGTTTCAGGACTGCGGTAATCTTTTCATCATCCCATAAAAACTTTTCTCTGAGTTTTTTAGCGGTTTCCGTGAGTATGGGCACTGAGGTATAAAGCTCAACTTTTCTTTCTACTGCGAGTAAGTACGCTTCTTCAGCCTTGCTGTGAGGGAAATTAAAGGCAGAGATATAAACGTTGGTGTCAAATACAACCCTTAGCACTATCTGCCTTCAAAGACTAATTTCTCAACTTCTTTTTCAGTAATCTTTAACGCCCTTGCTTTTTTCACCCCGTATCTCTGCAGCTGAAAAAATTCTTCTTTGAGCTGTTCTTCTTTATAAAATGAAAAGACTTCCCTGAAAAACTGGCTTATGGTCTCGCCTTTTGCCTTTGCAATGTTTCTGTATTCCTTTGCCGTATCCGGCGGGACCGATAATGTCATTACAACTCTTTGTCTTGACGGCATTGCGCCTCCCAATGGTATTACTTTGTATTACAATAACAAGTTTTAGGAAAGTTTGTCAAGGCAAATCACTAATGTCCGGTTTAAAAACGATTGGATATTAATCGGTAATCCTTCAGAAAGATTCTGGACAAGCCAGAATGACAAAAATTAGGAAACCCCACAGCAGAGACTATGGGATATTGAAAAGTTACTAAAATTATTTCTTCTTTGCCGTTTCTTTTATCAGCGCCTGTCCTATGACATTCCGCTGTATCTGGTTTGTGCCTTCGTATATCTGGAGAATCTTGGCGTCGCGCATCATCTTTTCAACGGGATATTCCTTCATGTATCCTGAGCCGCCCATGACCTGCACCGCGTCAACCGTGACCTTCATAGCTACATCCGTGGCAAACACCTTTGCCATTGCAGACTCCTTTGATACATCCTTTGCCTTGCTGTCTATAAATTTGGCAACGGAATACACAAGCGCCCTCGCCGCCTCAATCTGAGTCGCCATATCCGCAAGAATATGCTGTACTGCCTGAAAGCTGATTACAGGATGCCCGAACTGATGCCTCTCCCTCGCAAACGAAGCAGCGGCATCAAACGCGCCCTGAGCCACTCCGACGCCCTGAGCTCCCACGCCGGTCCTTGAATTATCAAGGGTCTTCATCGCAACTATAAAACCCATCCCTTCCTTGCTGATGATGTTTTCCTTGGGGATGCGGCAGTCCTGAAATATTAATTCCCTTGTTGATGACGCCCTGATGCCCATCTTGTTTTCTTTTTTGCCGAAGGTAAAGCCGGGCGTGCCTTTTTCAACAATAAATGCCGAGGCCCCGCGCGGTCCCTTGCTCTTGTCCGTCATTGCAATTATTGTGTATATCTCCGCCTCTCCGCCGTTGGTTATCCACTGCTTTGTGCCGTTAAGGACATATTCATTCCCCTCAAGCTTTGCCGTGGTCTGAATGCCTGCGGCGTCGCTTCCCGCATTTGCTTCTGTAAGCCCGAAGGCAACAAGCCTTTTGCCTGATGCAATGTCAGGAAGATATTTTTTCTTTTGCGCATCCGAGCCGTAAAGCAGTATGGGATAAGTCCCGAGCGCATTTGCCGCATATGTCGTAGAAATGCCAAGACATGCCCTGCTTAGTTCCTCAACCGCAAGGACCAGCTCAAACCCGCCCTTGCCCAAACCTTCATATTCTTCCGGTATGAAAATGCGCAGAAGGTCTGACTGGGCAATAACCTTTATTATCTCCCACGGAAATTCTTCCTTCTCATCAAGCTCAGCCCTTACAGGGGTGATTTTCTCGTCCGCAATCTGCCTTGCAAGGTCGCGTATCATCGCCTGTTCTTCAGTCAAAAAATAATCCATAAAACCTCCTGAAAATACTCAAATGTCAAAATCCAAATGTCAAATCAAGTCCAAAACATAAAAATTATAAAATAATTTGGCATTAAATCATTTGGTATTTATTTGATATTTGAACTTTGGAATTTGAACTTTTTGCATATCATTTACCATTTAATCAGCACGGCGCCCCACGTAAGCCCGCCGCCGAAGGCCTCAAGCAAAACATAATCGCCTTTGCGTATCCTGCCTGTCCTGACCGCCTCATCAAGCGCTATCGGAATTGACGCGCTTGAGGTATTCCCGTATTTATGTATGTTGACGGCAACCTTGTCCATCGGCAGGTTAAGCCTGCTTGCCGTTGCTTGTATTATCCTCATATTGGCCTGATGCGGAATAAGCAGGGCCAGCTGGGAGGGTTTTATCTTAGCAGCCTTTAAAGTATCCACAACAAGGCTCTCAAGAGTCCTTACCGCAACCTTAAAGGTCTCATTGCCCTTCATTTTTATGTAATGCAATTTTTCCTTCATGCTTTCTTTGGATACCGGATGCCTGGACCCGCCGCCCGGGAGACAGATTAAATCCCAGAGATTCCCGTCTGAATGCAGGCTTAAGGACATAATCCCCCGGTCCTCTTTTGCAGCCTCCAGAATTACGGCTCCGGCGCCGTCGCCGAATAAAATACAGGTTGCCCTGTCTTCCCAGTCAGTAATCCTTGATAAGACCTCCGTTCCAATAACGAGTATCTTTTTAAAAGTCCCTGCCCTGATAAAGTTATCCGCAACCGAAAGCCCGTACACAAATCCGCTGCATGTCGCATTAAGGTCAAAGGCCCCTGCATTTTTTGCGCCGAGTTTCCCCTGTATTATTGATGCAGTAGGAGGAAACGGCATATCTCCCGACACCGTGGCAGTAATTATTAAATCAATGTCCTTAGGCTTTATGCCCGCGCTCTTTATTGCCCTCTTTGCCGCTTCAAGTCCCAGATCAGATGCCGCCTGCGTATTTTTTGCAATTCTTCTCTCTTTTATTCCCGTCCTCTCGGTAATCCATTCATCAGTGGTATCTACCATCTTCTCAAGGTCAAAATTGCTGAGGACTTTTTCCGGCACATAAGAGCCCGTGCCGGCTATTCTACTTTTTAACAAGTTCTTGTTCTCCCCGTGAAATTATTTCATCGAATTCCCTGGTCATAATATCAATAAGACCTTTTTTATAAAATTCATCGGCAAGTTTCAACGCATTTTTGATTGCCTTTGTGGTTGAACGGCCATGGCTGATTATGCACGGCTTGTTTATGCCTAAAAGCGGAGCCCCGCCGTATTCTGCATAATCTGTTTTTTTCTTGAAGTTCTTTAATGCATCCTTTATTAACAGATATCCGAACCTGCCGGTCATCTTCTCGGAAATTTCCCTCTTGAGCATCTTTGTTATCGCCTCGGAAAGTCCTTCGCTTATCTTAAGCGCGATATTGCCGACAAATCCGTCGCAGACAACAACGTCAGCCTCGCCTGCAAATATATCCTTGCCCTCTATATTGCCTGAAAAATTGATGTCTGAATCTCTTAAAAGTTTAAATGCCTCTTTGGTAAGCTCATTCCCCTTTGCGTCTTCCTCTCCTATGCCCAGCAGGGCAATCTTCGGGGAATCAATATTAAAGATACTCCTCGCGTAAGCCTCCCCCATGATTGCAAAGTGCAGTAAATGAGACGGCTTGCAGTCTACATTCGCCCCTGCGTCAATCAGGACAAACAGACCTTTTAATGTAGGCATAATAGCGGCAATAGCAGGTCTTTCAACTCCGGGAATTCTTCCGAGAACATAAAGCGATGTTGCCATAACTACTCCCGAATTGCCGGCGCTTACCACTGCATCTGCATCGCCGGATTTCACAAGTTCAACGGCAACTCTGATGGAAGAATCCTTTTTCTGCCTGAACGCCGCCGCCGGAGACTCATCCATCCCGACAATCTGTGAAGCGTGCTTTACGATAATTGTGGAAGGCGGATATTTTTTCCCTTTGAGTTCATTCTCAATCTCCGTTTCATTGCCGACGAGTATGACAGATATGTCATCCGCCTCATTAACAATTTCAACAGCGCCTTCTACTGTAACTGCAGGGGCATGATCGCCGCCCATTGCATCCAGAGCAATTTTCATACAGTTTCTTTTTCAACTATTTCAATAATTCTCTTGCCCCTGTATGTTCCGCAGTGCGGACAAATACGGTGAGGCAGTTTCGGTTCGTGGCAGTCAGGGCAGAGGGCAATATTAGGGGCTTCAATCTTCCAGTTGGCCCTCCTCTTATCCCGCCTGGACCTTGAATGCCTGTGTGTAGGATTTGGCATATTTATACTCCTTTCTATTTTTCAATCCCGGAACGCCGGGACTGAAATTTTCTGAGTTTAGCTAACCTCGGGTCTATATCGTCAACAATGCAGGAACATGCTCCCTCGTTTAAATTCCTGCCGCACTTCGGGCATAACCCCCTGCAATCAGCCCTGCATAAAGGCTTCATCGGAACAGCAAGGAGTATCTGCTCCCTGACTAATTCCTCAACGTCTATCTGATCATTTTCATAAAAACTAACGTCTAATTCCTCTTTTGTTAATTCATGCTCGCCAACTTCAATAACTTCCTTTAGCGGAAGATACTCAACATCAAATTTGACGTTAAGCGGACAGGAGCATTGTTCCAAACAGCGGCTGCATAACAGGGATGCTGCTGCGTTAGCCCAGCCTTTTACCAATACTCTGTCGTCGATTTTAAATATCTTAAAAAAACCATGCACCTCCCCCTTGATTATGTCATCAGAAGGGGCTGCTATCTTAATCTCCTGCTCCAGTCCTGTTTCCGGAATGCTGGATACGGTAATTCGCATATCAAAACACCATGTTCTTGATTTAGCAGCTAATACACTTCATTACACAAGCTCTGAGCGTAGGACATCATACAAGAATATAATCTTATAATTATAAGGAGTGGCTAAGCTGATTGTCAATTGAGACGGGAAATTATTCATGCCTACGGCTGACAAAATATGCCGCAGACATATAAAAAAGTCCGCTGTCCCGGCACTCAGGGACAGCGGACTTTTATCACCACCTCAAAATACTTTAATTTTATAATGTGTTATGTTTATCTTTTCTAAGCCCCTTCCTCAGCCCTCTGAGACCCATCACTCCGCCGCCAATAATAAATAACACTGCAGACAAAGGCTCAGGGGCCGCTCCGTAAATCATAAGTCTTCCGTCTTTGCCGCCTACGATTAAGTCGCTGTAGCCGTTGCCGTCCCAGTCAACAACATCAAAACGGGAGCGTGGAGTAGCAGGAAGTTCAGAGTCAATGTAACGGAGCGCCGTGCCGTCTGCCAACAATAATTGTTCAGCAGAATTAAATACAGGCGCGCTGTTTGTCCCGACATTCTGCAGATAGTAAATATACCCGTAATATTCTCCGACCATAAGGTCCTGTTTCCCATCGTGATTCCAGTCAACTACCCTCGGCGCTGACCTTGAGCCGACATCAAAAACCGCTCCGCCGCTTAATGTTAAATTGGTTCCTGAATTATAAACCGGAGATGCATCTGTACCCTCATTTAAATAGATTTTGATATTTCCGTCAAGATTACCTATAACAAGGTCTTTCTTTCCGTCCCCATTCCAATCTGTCACATCTGACGCCGCCCTGTTTCCAACATCAAGCCACCCTGCGCCGGCATATACCTTGACACCGCCGTCTAAAACAGGGGCTGAATTGTTGTTTGTATTAAGAAAAATAGTTACTTGCCCTAATCCATTCCCTGCCAGTAAATCATGTTTTCCGTCATTATTCCAGTCCACGACTGTAGGGTATGAGCCCTGTCAACCATCGCCGGTGACACTCAACGGATTACAAGTCGCAGTGCATGCCTGGATATATATGAAAATCCATTAAACACCGGAGAAGTGGCAGTGCCGTAATTCTGATAGTAACTGACATAGCCGTTTCCGCCATTGTTCTGACCGACTAATAAATCCTGCAAACCGTCACTGTTCCAGTCATACATTGTTGGAACCGAGTAGTTGCTTGCATCAAGGTAATTTGAGCCGTCCATTATATATCCCCACGATGAAAGATTAGTCTGGTAAACAGCAAATGCGCTCGTGCTGATTAATATCAGCGCCAGCGTCATGCACAGAATCACCAAACGTGAATTTGTATTTCTCCCTGAAATCATAAAATACCTCCTTTGAATTTTATATTTTTTTAATTATTGATTTTCTTATGAATAACAATGTATGTATGAATATAATAGAAGTTTATTATTTTTTTCTTACAATGTCAATTAAATAATACTTATAACACCCATGAAAAAATTAAATAATTCAAAAAGTTATGCCGTAAAAATACTTTACACTTTAGCGTGAAATTCAACAAGCGATTTAAAAACGGCGGGTATTGCATTAATCATATCAGATGCGATTAAGGAATGTTCCCCTTTTCTGCCGGCAATAACATCTCCGGTAATTCCGTGCATATAACTACCTGAAATTGCAGCATTTTGAGGGCTTAAGCCCTGAGCAAGCAAGGCAGAAATCATGCCTGTCAGTACATCTCCTGTACCGGCAGTCGCCATTCCGGGATTGCCCGTGGGGTTTATAAATGCATCGCCCCCGGGAGTGGCAATCACAGTCGGGACACCTTTAAGTATGAGATACGCCTTAGTCTTCTTTGCAAAGGAAATTGCAGTATCAATTCTGTTTTCTTCTACTTTTTCACGCAGGCTAAAGCCTGCGGTTACCCCCCTTGACCCCTTGACCCCTTGACCCCTTGACCCCTCCAAAAGCCTTGCCATTTCCCCGACATGAGGCGTGAGAATTACCGGCGCCTTTGCCTTTTTTAAAATACTGCTTCTGCCTGCAATCGCATTGATTCCGTCAGCGTCAATAACCATTGGGACTTTTGAATTTATAATAAGCGCACCGACTAATTTTGAGATATCATCGCTGACAGAAATTCCCGGACCTATGGCAAAGACCTTTACTTTTTTGCTGATAAATTCAAGTATCGCGTCAACTGCCCTGAATGAAAGCGTGCCGTTCCCTTTGTCAGGCAGGGGTAAAACCATCTCCTCAGTAACCCTCGCCTGAAATATATTTAAAAGAGACTCCGGCACCCCTATTGTCACAAGTCCGGCGCCTGCCCTGAGGCACGCCTTTGCAGACATAAATGCTGCGCCGGTTTTTCCCCTTGAACCTGCTATTAAAAGCACGTGCCCGTACGTTCCTTTGTGGGAATATTTTGGTCTTTGAGGAAGCAGCTTGATTACATCAGGCTTTTCTATTAAATTAACCTTGATTTTTTCTGATGCAAGCAGTTCATCAGGGAAGCCGATCTTCTCAATAAATAATTCCCCGGTATGTTCAGCCCCGGGATACAGCAGGTGTCCTCTTTTGGGAAGTCCGAAAGTGACTGTATAGTCTGCCTTAACCGCACAACCCATAATCTGTCCTGTGTCTGATGAGATGCCTGAGGGGATGTCAACGGAAACCACTGCAAAGTTAGAAGTCTGGAGCTTGCCTGCTGGCAGGCAAACTCCGGACTTCTGGGCAATTGACAACCTATGACTGTTTATCAAGGTAATACATTTTGCAAGGTCTCCTGCTACGGGCTTGCTGAGTCCTGTGCCGAGGAGGGCATCAACAATGAGACAGTTAACAGTTAACAGTGAACAGTGAACAGACAAAAACTTTTTTAAAGAAAAAATCCTGACGGCGGATTTTACGGCGGAGTCATAATTAATTTTTGCGTCGCCTTTTAAATCTTCGGGTTTTGCCGAAAGAAAGACCTTAACATCTTTACCCTGCTCATGAAGAAGCCTTGCAATGACAAACCCGTCCCCGCCGTTGTTGCCGCCTCCGCAAAAAATAAAGACAGTGAACGGTGAACAGTGAACAGTGAACAGTTTATTTATTTTTTCAGCTACTGCACGTCCTGCCCTCTCCATAAGCACAGTCCCTGCAATGCCGTATTTTTTAATCGTACTACGGTCAATATCCCGCATCTCCCCGGCAGTGGCGACTTTAAGCATAACTAACCTATTACCTCCCAATGTCGCATATGTTTCTTAACTTATTTCTCAATTTCTATCATTTTTGAAATTTCGCTTAATATCTCAGCAAACGCAGGTTTAGTAGCAGGCACTAATTTTTTCTGTTGGTGTTTATGCTCAGGATAAGTAGAAAGCTTTTTAGCTCGCGGATCTAAGGCGTTATCATATCTAAAAATCAGAGTATCATCTTTCGTCAAATAACTATAACCGTATTTCAAGGTGGTTACTCCATCTGGTTTCAAGACAACAAATTCTTTAAAATACATTTTTGAATCGTTAATAAAGCTCAGCGTGCCTGTCAAAAATGCGGCGTTGGGAGGACGTTCTTCAAAAGAAATGTTTTGAGATTCAACGTAAGGATTTACTGCAAGTATATTGAGAATCTCATTGAGATAGTCCTTTACTTGCATATCTCAACTGATTCGAGTTCCTTAAGTTCAGCTTCAATATGTTTTGAAATCTCAATTTCGCCTTCAAGTTCTATAAGTTTCATGTCGTTGGCTTCGGTATGCTCAATCTCACCCCTCATGAGCTTGTTAATATCAACACCAAGATTATCAGCCAATTTGTTAATCTTATCTCTGGTTATTTTAAGGGTCTCCATCAAAATACGCTTTTCTCTGTCTAAGGCGTTTTTTAAAAGCGGAATAACCATATCAGGCGAATTACTTTTTAAAGATATAGTCTGCATAGCTGACACCTCCTCTTTAAGAATATTAAATATTTTACCATAATTCGCTTGATTTCAATTTTCAGCCCTTTTTATAAAGACTGTCCAGCGGGCTTTTGGGAGCGTTTGACATATCCCTCATTACATGAGTATAAATCATGGTTGTTTCAACATTTTTATGACCTAATAATTCCTGAACTTCTCTTATATTAACCCCGCTCATTAATAGATGTGT